>CAXMMZ010000166.1:0-3437 GCA_964194565.1 Arenicellales bacterium | reverse complement strand
GACCGGCCTGTATGGGGCTGCTGGGATTCTCAGTGCGTTATACCATCGCGAGCAGAGCGGACGAGGACAGCACATTGACTTGGCCTTGCTGGATACTCAAGTCGGCTGGTTGGCCAACCAAGCGATGAATTATTTCGTCAGCGGCAAAGTGCCGGTGCGTACTGGTGCCCAGCACCCCAATCTTGCGCCATACCAGCCATTTGTTGCGAGTGACCAACCGATTATTATCGCAGTCGGTAACGACGGCCAGTTTCAGCAACTGTGCCGTTGCATCGAACGGCCGGAATTCATCGAGGACGAACGTTTTCTTACCAACCCGCTTCGAGTACAGAACCGTGCTGCACTGGAACAAGCATTGCAGGCGGAGATTTGTAAACACCCTGCGGCGTACTGGTTGGAGATATTACCGGCTCGGGGTGTGCCGTGTTGTCGGATCAACACGATCCAGCAAGCGTTCGGTGAACCACAGATTCAACATAGGCAAATGCATATTAAACTTGATCACCCGCTGAGCGGTGAGGTCGATGCGGTCGCTAATCCGTTGAATCTGTCGGCCACACCGATCCGGTACGACAAGGCACCGCCGCAACTCGGGCAGGATACGGACGCTGTGTTGCGTGGTGTGCTTGGTTATTCGGACGATATGATTCGCGAACTCCGTGAGCGTAGCGTGGTATAGCGTGTGCAGAGACTCCGGAGAGTTATTTTACAAAAAGGTGACTGCGTGAACGTCGCTGGCCCAACTCGGGATAGCGTCGAGACGAACTACGATCCAAACAATTCCTGTGAGTCGTCCGGCGCCTCGCTGCGTTCATCGAGTCCGTAGTCGCGCTCGACACGGGCTACGCGCAAACGATAGTTGGCGAACACGCCGTTACGACCCTTAGCCTGTGTTTCGCGGTGGCTATTATTATTGCGCCAGATCTGAACCGCTTGTTCATCGCGCCAATACGACAGCGACAGCAATTTTCCCGGTTCGTGCAGGCTTTCGAAACGTTCCACCGAAATGAATCCGTCGACCGATTCGAGTTCGGAGCGCAGCGCCCCCGCTAGATCGAGATACTCGTCTTTACGGCCGTCGGCAGGCCACACTTCGAAAATAACTGCGATCATTGGCTCCGACAAGCAGAGACATCGAACCTGTGGGTGCAAACGATGTTTGTTGTGTGCCTCATAATTTCAGTCGCTTCGGGTGTTCATCGTGGGGGCTCACATTGTCTCCGTCGCTATCGCGCAGTTTGCGTATGTCGGTGTAAATCGTGATCATGCGCTAAGTCGATTCGCTACCCACTGATGGAAACACAACGTTGGCCCGTCCATCGCTGGTGAGAACGTGCCGCCATCGAAGCCTGGGGAATGTCGCCCTTGTTGCAGGCCCTCCACCGCCCAAACATCTTCGCCAAATACTTCCTGCCACGTCACGCGAATTGCGCGCCGCGTGTCGCGGTGGGATTCATCGTGCGCGGCCTCTCCAATGTACGAAATTTGTATGCGCTCGACGGTCTGTTCGTGATTAATCGGGATCAGCGCGATCGCGAAAAAGTGATCGCGTTGCAGACCGAGCAATACGTTCGGAAACATCGCGGCATATTCTGCATGGCACAATTTATCCTGGGGCCAGGCGTCGAAGTGCGGCATCGGTGTACGGCCGCCGTAATCCGGGTTGTAGACAAGCGATCCCTGCCCGGCGAAATGCCCGTGTTCGGCAATATGGTAGTGGTCTTCGAGCCGCGAATAGCTGTTGAGGCTCGGGTGCAGCCACGGTAAATGGTAACTTTCACAATAATTTTCGACCGCGAGCTTCCAATTGCACTGAACGCTGAGGTTCCATGAGCCGCCTTCGGTGTCGGCGACTAAATTCGCTCCTTCGGTAGCACCCCAAAATGGTTTCCAGCGTCGCCGCAACAAATCGATGTGATCCGAAATCGGCGCCGCATCGCCCGAGAGATTGATAAATATCATGCCTTGCCAGACTTCCGATCGCACCGCTATCAATCCGGTCTTCGATTTATCGAACCCTTCGATCTCGTGTACGCCGGAGCCGCCGATATGGGGAGTTCCCCGCAACTCGCCGTTGAGCGAATAAGTCCAAGAATGATAGGGACAGCGGATGGAACCTTTGAGGTGACAGGGTTCGCCCAGTAGTCGCTGCCCCCGATGCCGGCAAACATTATGGAAGACGTTAATATGATTTGCCGCGTTGCGCACGATGAACAGCGGATGGCCCATTATCTGAATCGGCCGTGCGTCGCCGGTCGTTCCGACATCGGTGGCGAAGCCCGCGCATACCCATGTCTTGGCCAGCAAATGATCGCGTTCGTAGCGCGCGAATTCGGGGCTCGTATATGCCTCGTTCGGCAAACCTTTCGCTTGTTCGATTGGCCGGTTGATTGCTTCGATAACAGGGGCCGGCAGTGGGCCGTATTGTTTTGAACCTATGCTCATTCGCGGGCACTCAATAACAGGTCACAAAAACGAGCGCCGCGATTCCAGCCCACGGCGCATTGCTAATCTCACCATTAAACACCCGGTAATTGCTAGTCCGCGTTCATGAAATAACCGCGGTATTTGAAATTAAGGCCCCAAAACACGTTAACCGGTGCGGAATGGATCCGCGCCGTGCCATCACCGGCTCTGGTCGGTTATTATTATCGGGACGCAATTATCGATCGGAAACGACCTGGAGCGGGGCGATGACGGGACACCTAAACGACTACAAGGTTCTTACTTTCGACTGTTATGGCACCCTGATTGACTGGGAAACCGGTATTTGGGACGCGCTGCAGCCCGTCATCATGAAAAACCGGCGCAGCGACATCACCCGGGAAACCGGGCTCGCGTCGTTTGCGCTGCATGAGAGCGCGCAAGAAAAGGCGACCCCAGATCTGCTTTATCCGCAACTGCTCGAGAGGGTGCACGCGGCGATCGCTCTGGAATTCGATATGGCCACTACAGCGCAGGCCGATGCGGAATTCGGGCAATCGGTCGCACACTGGCCGGCTTTTCCCGATAGTGCCGATGCGCTGCGCTATCTGAAGACCCGTTTTCGGTTGGTGATACTTTCCAACATTAATCGTGATGGCTTCGCCGCCTCCAATCGCAAGCTCGGCGTCGAGTTCGATGCGATCTACACGGCGCAGGACGTGGGTTCTTACAAGCCGTCGCACGCCAACTTCGAATTTATGTTAGCTAACCTTAGTCGTGACTTCGGACTCGAGGCCGAGGACATATTACATACGGCGCAAAGCTTGCATCACGATCATGTGCCTGCCAAAGAGTTCGGACTCGCTAACGCCTGGATCGATCGGCAACGGCTCTCGGAAAGCGGGCATTGGGGGGCCACCGCTCCGGTGGAAAATCGCCCGGACGTGGATTTTCTATACTTCTCGATGGGGGAAATGGCCGGCGCGCTGCGTGCGGATGAGGCGCCAGTATAA
>CAXMMZ010000165.1:0-15870 GCA_964194565.1 Arenicellales bacterium | reverse complement strand
TGGGGTTTCCGCAACAGCTTGACCAGTGACAAGCAACTTGCTCCGGTCGTGACCGCGTGGAAAAAGGCGTACGGTATCAATAAGGTCGTAATCATTCATGACCTGGAAGACGCTGTATCCAAAGCCGAAGGTTCAAAAGTGTTGCCGTTCTTGTTTAAGAACGAAACTATCGAAGTTCTCGACACCATGACTTATCGTACCGAAGATACCGATTTTTCAGCGCAGATTACAAAGGCTAAATCGATGAACCCTGACGGTGTTGCGCTCGGCGCGTGTTACCAGCAGGCGGCCGGTATCGTAAAGGAGATGCGTCGCCAAGGCATGGAGCAACCGGTCGTGGGCGGCGCCTGCGCGGGTGCGCCCGGGTTTATCGAATTGGGCGGAAAGTCTACCGAAGGCAGTTATATGTCGACGGCGGCATGGATGGACAACCCAAGCATGATGGTGCAGGATTTTGTAAAAAAAGTGCACGCCCGCAACGGTGGCAAGCAATTTCCATACAGTGCGCCGCGCGGTTATGACACGCTGTACATCACCAAGGGGTGCATGGAAACACACGGCGTGACGAATAAGAAGGATGATCTCGAATCAGATCGCGATAAGATTCGCCAGTGCTGGTCGGAGGTTAAAGGATATCCGGGTGTATCCGGTTCCACCACCATGAACGAAGTAGGTGACGGCTCCGGTGGTATTCGCGTGTTGAAGGTCGTTGACGGCAAGTTCGCCGACGTATCGGAATAAACATTCACGATTGGCAGTAGGGCGACGGGGGCTTCATGCCCCCGTCGTTATTTGAGAAAGTGATTTTATGACGGCTTTACGCGATAAGGTGGCAGTGATAACGGGTGCTACCAGCGGAATTGGATTGGCGATCGCGAAACGGTTACACGGCGCCGGTGCACGTGTGGTGATCACCGGCCGCAACGCTGACAAACTCGCGGCGACTGCTGCGCAACTGGATGGCGCACCGCATGTGGCTGGCGATGTCTGTGAGCCACAGCTGGCGCAGGCGCTCATGGATTTGGCGGTCAGTGAATATGGCCGTTGCGATATTGTCGTTAATAATGCGGGCGTCATTCATAACGGTCCCATCGATAAGATCGATGTCGAAAAAGTGTGCGAAATGGTGCGCATCAATGTCGAAGCGGCCTTTCGCGTGGCCTACACGGCCGTAAAGCAATTCGATAAAGCTGGCAGTGGTCATTTGCTCAATATCTCAAGTGTCTTGGGTACCAAAGTCCGGCTATTCACGGGAGCGTACGCCGGCACCAAATACGCGATTGAAGCATTATCGGAGGCGCTACGGATTGAGTTGGCGCGGCGGCCGATTCACGTGACCTGCATTCAGCCCGGGCTGGTCATGACAGAGCTACATCGTGATTTCCCGGTGCACCCCAAGGAGCCGATGCAAGTGGAGCGGCCGCTGGTACCGGAGGATGTCGCCGACGCCGTCATGTTCACATTGACGCGGCCGGCCCACGTGACGATTCCGACGATGTTGGTTTTACCGAAGGATCACAAGACCTAGTTATCGGCATATGTGGTCGTCGCGCTACCGCAACGAATTACTAATCGCTGCAATTGCATGCGCTTCGCTGTTATTGCTACTTTTTCTTGACCCAATTCCACAAGACCCCAATTATCATCGCTTCGCCGATACGCGTATGATTTGGGGGATACCCAATGCCTGGAATGTATTGACGAATATTGCATTCCTCGCGGTCGGCATGGCCGGGTATTTTACCGCCGTTGCGCGCGCTCCGACGGAATCGCGTGCCGCTTGGTGTGTATTGTTCGCGGGTATTATCGCGGTCGGGTTGGGGTCGGGTTACTATCATTGGCGACCGAGCAGCAGCAGTCTGGTATGGGATCGGTTGCCAATGACCGTGGGATTTATGGGGTTGTTTGTGGCGCTGTTGGTGGAGTGGATCAATCCGCGCCTGCAACGCTGGCTGCTGATCCCGGCCTGTGTGTTGGGTGTGAGTAGTGTCTGGCATTGGCAATATACTGATGATTTGCGTCTTTACGCATGGGTACAATTTTTCCCATTGTTATGTTTGATAATCATTCCATTTATTGGCGCCAGCCGATATTCGCACCGACTTTATTTGCTTTACGCTTTTTGCGGATACATGGCGGCCAAACTAGCGGAGCTGTTCGATACCGAGATTTTTGCGCTGAGCGGAGAACTCGTTAGCGGCCACGCCGTCAAGCATCTGTTGGCGGCCGCCAGTATCTGGGGCTTGTATCTGATGCTGAGTCGGCGCACACCACTCGCCGCGTCGTGATCGATACCGATACCAATAAGGTGGTGATACGAGCCGCATTGCCGTCCGATATCGATGCGATCAAAGGTTGTGTAGGCCGTGCCTATGAGCACTACATTACCCGCATCGGTAAGCCGCCAGGGCCGATGCTGGCGGACTATGCCGATGTCATCGCAACGCATCATGTATGGGTCGCTGAAGTGAACGCGGTGACCGTCGGCGTGCTGGCGTTGATGGAAAACGCCGAGGGCGTATTATTGGATAATGTTGCCGTGGATCCTACTGCACAGGGACAAGGTATTGGGAAACGCCTTATGGCACACGCCGAGGCGGCGGCGCGGCAGCTTGGGTATCGCGAACTACGTCTTTATACCCACGAGCTCATGACTAAGAATATCGCTATGTATGGCCGTCTTGGCTATCGGCAGACAGAGCGCCGTAGCGAAGCCGGTTATCGACGCGTGTATATGAGCAAAAGTCTTACCGCAAAGCAGTAGTACTCCTTCAACTTGATATTGCCGTGCTCAGTGGAGCATGCCGTGGATGACTTTGTCTTCGAGTTCGAAGCGGGTCGACAGTCGCTCCGCCAGTTTCGACAAGTCGGCCATGACCTGATCGGTGCGTTGGTATTGGTTGGCGTCGCAGTTATCGCTAAATGTGACGGCCGACTGGGTAATAGATTCAATTTCCGGATATACCTGATGGGCGATGTCGATCACACGGCTGCGCCGCTCAGTGCCTTCGGACAAGCGCTGATAAAGGCCGAAGTGGCCGGCCGCAATATAGTCCACGAGGGCCTCGCAGAATTCCTTCAACTGACCGGTACCTGCGGTTTGCGGGGCCGGATCTGACGAGGAGCTGTCCACTAACAACGACAGCAACTGGCGCCGCTCTTCCAATAGGCGGTCGATTAGATCTCGGGTTCGGCCACGCCGTTCGCTGCTTGAGCTATCGTTGCTGGTCGCTGTCATTGTTTCGATTGTGTTGTTATCGCCGTACTACTGGACGAGCTTACTGCATCTATGTCAACGCGATCAATAGGATAGTTATCCATTGCCGCGGAGCGCGTGCAGTTGCTCGTCGTGGCCAGTGGGGTCGGTTCGTACATCGAGCAAAACCGGGCCGGATATAGTGACAGCGCATCTCAGTGTTCGTGCAGCGTTCGAAATGGAGGGCAGCCGCTATGCCGGCCGGCCGAGTGTGTGGGACATTAGCTGCCCGTGAATTCCGGTTTGCGTTTTTCGTGGAAGGCTGCCACTCCTTCGTGGAAGTCGTCCGATGAACGTAGTTGACCGAATGCTTGGCCTTCGAGTTCGATGCTGGCTTGCACGCTCGTGTTCTGCGAGGTATTGAGCAGGTGTTTTAGGGTTCGTTGTGCGAGCGGGGAGAACGTCGCAAGTTCCTTGACCAACGAATCTGTCGCGGCTGCAAGGGATTCATCGGCGACACAATCGACCGCGATTCCCCAATCGTGCGCTTCAGTGCCGGTAATCCGCCGGCCCCGCATGACCATATCCTTAGTACGGCCGATACCGATCATATGCAGTAGTCGTGCCGAGCCACCGGACCCCGGGATCATGCCGATGCGTTGCTCCGGTAAAGCCAGCAGGGTCGATTCGGTGACGAGGCGAAAATCGCAGGCCAACGACAACTCGAATGCAACACCGAAACAGTAACCATGTATCGCCGCGATCACCGGTTTACGGCATCGCTCCGGGGCTGCGATGTTATTTGCCAGGTGCGACAAATACTCGGGCGACGCTTCAACAAAGCCCTTGATATAGCCGCCGCTCGAAAAGTGATCACCAATGGCACGTAGCACGATGACTTGTATCGCATCGCTGCCGTCGAGCTCCTCAAATGCCGCCCGCAGTTGTTCGCGTTGGCTAATTGTGACTATATTCAATGGCGCGCGGTTCAGTATGATATCGGCGCGCCTCGCGGTCGGCTGCAATTCGATTTGAAAACCATCGTACTGAATCGGGGTCGGCGCGGACGCTGTAGTGCTCACGAGTATCGTTCTCCTTTAAATGCCTGATGCGGTGTTGCACAAGAACTGCGAAGTAATCTGAAGAAGAATTGCTAACATACTGATATATAGTTACATTAATCTAATAATTAAGTCAACGAATCGGAACTATGGCGAATCCAAAAGACGATCCTCCGGGGTCGCGTTATCTGCAGGATTTTATCCCGGGTGAGGTCATTCACACACCGCGTTTGCGCGTGACCGAGGCCGAGTTGATCGCGTTCGCGGAACGCTATGACCCCCAGTATTACCACACGGACCCGCGTGCTGCTTCGCAATCTATCTTTGGCGGACTGGTAGCCGGTGGATTTCAGACGGCGGCGCTGAGCTGGGCATTGGCGCTGCGCACCGGTTTGTTCGATCGTTGTGCGATGGCCGGAGTTAGCTTGGAAGGGTTGCGTTGGTTTGAACCGTTGCGGCCCGACGATACCGTGCGTTGCGAAATCACTGTGCTTAGCAACCGGCCGTCGCGGTCTAAACCCGATCGCGGCGTGATTGAGGCGCGCTACGACCTGTTCAATCAACACGACATCAAGATTCTAACGTTGACGCTAACCCAAATGTTGGCGCGGCGGCCGGCCACGTCTCCGTAACGATTCGCAGCAACTGGACTCACGCTTCACCGGCCACATAGCGCTCGGTGTTATTGCTGCTCGCAGCGGTCGACTGATCCTCATACGCACGAACACCGGGTTGATGCTTGTAACTCATTTCACCCATTTGAATCGGGGCGCGGCATTCGGAACAAACCACGAGCGCCTGAAAGTCGTGCCCGCACCCGCAATGCCGCAACCGTAAGGGCGCTCCGCCGTCGCCGGCGAGCCAGCGATCGCCCCAGCGCATTAACGAAATCATCACCGCGTAAAGCTCACGACCCTTCTCGGTGAAACGATATTCAAAACGCTCCGGGTTGAGCGTGTAACGGCGCCGTTCGAATATGCGCTCGCTACATAATCGATGTAAGCGGTTGCTGAGCGTATTCGTAGATATGCCCAAATTCCGTTGTACGCGATGGAATCGGTGCTCGCCGAAGTACGCCTCGCGCATGATCAGATATGTCCACCGGTCGCCGATTATTAGCATGGTCTTGGCCACCGAACAGTCGCGATGGCGCAGAAAATTTTCCGGTTTTGACGAGCGCCGCATGCGCGGCAAGAGGGGTACCGATTCGAAGCCCGCGCCGGGACCCGGCCGATAGCTCACACTTGCGATTGGCGTGGGTTCACGGCATTTGCTGCAGACCACGTCGGCGTGGCATTGTTGCGCACAGATGTTGTGCCGCAATAGTAACGGCGGCCCGGGAGAGTCCGCGTGCCAGCGATCACCCCAGCGCATTAATACCAGCATGCTGGGGTACAAGTCGGCGGCCTTTGCAGTCAATCGGTATTCGGAGCGGTTCGGATTGGTTTGGTAACGGTGCCGGCGCAGCATGTCGTTGCTACACAGATGGGTAAGCCGGGCGGATAGCGTGCCGCGCGGCATACCCAACAGCCGCCGAAACTCTTCGAATCGGCGCACCCCGAACCAGGCTTCGCGTAATACCAAGAACGCCCAGGGATCGGCAACGATATCGAGGGTGCGCGACACGGAGCAGTTCGCGCTGCTGGCCGTCATCGACGAATGCTCGACATGGGAGCAAATCCCATTACGTTTTGGACTGCGTCGGCGGCAGTTGCCGAGTGCGTTCGCGCAACTGAAATTTTTGGATCTTGCCAGTAGCAGTTTTCGGTAACTCGCTGAATATCACGGTTTTCGGGCATTTGAAGTGCGCCATGTTGTCGCGGCAAAAATCGATAATTTCTTGAGCTTCCGCATCGGCGCCTTCCTGGAGGGTGACAAACGCGCACGGCGTTTCGCCCCAATACTCGTCGTCGCGTGCTACCACGGCGGCTTCCATTATCGCGGGATGTCGATACAGCACGCTTTCCACTTCAATCGACGAAATATTTTCACCACCGGAAATGATGATGTCCTTGAAACGATCCTTGACTTGCACGTAGCCGTCGTCGTGAACCACCGCGAGATCGCCGGAATGAAACCAACCGCCGTGAAAGGCTTTATCCGTGGCGATCGGATTTTTGAGGTAGCCGCACATTACGGTGCTGCCGTGCACCATGATTTCTCCGACTGTTACGCCGTCGTGGGGAACGGGTTCCAAACTGTCGGCCTGCGCCACCATGAGGTCGTCGAACTGCGGATATTTCAATCCTTGCCGAGCCTTGTGTTGCGCGATCGTATCACCATCGAGATCGGCCCACTCGTCCTGCCAGTGGCAAATCGTCACACAACCGAAACATTCGGTCAGCCCATAGGCGTGAGTCACGTCGAAACCCATCCCCTGCATCGCCTCCAACACCGCAGGCGGCGGTGCCGAACCGGCGGTCATTACCTTCACCTTATGGGAAAAGGTTGTACGCACGTCGGCGGGCGCATGAATCATGATATTGAGGACGGTCGGTGCGGCGCACAGATGGGTAACGTGTTGCTCGGCAATGAGGTCGAACACGCGGCCCGGGTCCAACTTGCGCAATAAGACGTGGGTGCCGCCAAGCGCGGTAATGGACCAGGGAAAGCACCACCCTAACGAGTGAAACATCGGTAACGTCCACAAATACACGGGATAGGCACCGAGCGGCCACACGGTGATCTGACCAAATGTCGCGATATAGGCGCCGCGGTGGTGATACACCACACCCTTGGGGTCGCCGGTGGTGCCCGAAGTGTAACTCAGTGCGAACGGATCCCATTCGTCTTGCGGGAGTTCCCATACATAGTTGGGATCCCCTTGCTGCAGGAATTCCTCGTAGGAAATTTCGCCCAATAATTCGCCACTAACGGCGGCCGGGTCGTCGATATCGACCACAATCGGTTTTTGATCCAAGAGCGGCAGGGCTTGCTTGATGACCGGGGCGAATTCGCGATCGGTTAGCAGCACTTTGGCTTCGCCGTGGTTCAGAATGAAGGCGATGGTCTTCGCATCGAGTCGAATATTCAGCGGGTTGATGACGCCGCCCGCCATCGGGGCCGCGAAATGCGCTTCCAACGCCGCGGGAATATTCGGGGCCATCAGCGCCACCACATCGCCACGGCCGATACCCGCCTGTTTGAGCGCGGAGGCGAGGCTCCGGCAACGTGCATAGAACTCGCGATAGGTGAATTTCTGCGCGCCGTAAACGACCGCGGTGCGCTCGGGAAAATTGCGTGCGGCAGTAATCAGGTGACAGCTCGGAGTCAGCGCAGCGTAATTGGCCGCCACTTTGTCAAGACCTTGTGAAAACTTCTTCATGCCAGGCGCTGTCGTCGCCATGGGTGTTGCTCCTCGAGTTATAGGCCGGTCATTGTGGCTTCCATCCAATAATACGTGCGCCACCCAAGTGGCCGCCTTGGAATAACCCGACTACGGCGTCGTAGAAGTCATTCAGTCCGTCCACTACGCTGTCGCCGTGCACCTCACGCAGTCGCGTGTCGTCGGCGCGATATCCATCCCGGCGCGCGGTGACGAATTCGCTCCACGATGCGGTCATATCGACGCACTCAACGTCAGTAAATCCCGCCGCGCCTAGTTGATCCAAGTATTCGTTCTCGGTCGGCACATAGTGGCAGTAAACTTTTCCCTGTAGGGTACGGATTTCATCAGCGGTAAATGGGGCTTTGCACGTAAAATCTTCGATATAGAGGCCGCCGCCGGAATTTAGCGTTGCCAGACATCGATTGAGCAATCGTTCCCGGTCGGGAATGTGAAGAAACGCCAACCAACTGACAATCGCGTCAAACTGTTGATCGCCAAAGTCTTCTTCTAATACGTCGCCGCAGCGGTGCTCGACGCGGCGCTCGAGCCCGCAGCGTTGCGTCAAGGTGACGGCGGTGTTGTTCAAGTCGGCCTGTAATTCGAGCGCAGTAACGTGGCCACCGGTGGAGTCGGCGAGATAACGTGCGGGTCCACCGATGCCGGAACCGATCTCCAGGATGTGTTGGCCAGGGACAATGCGTAAGCGCTCGGCCGCGGTGTCGACCGCGGACGTGCCGTGGTAGTGATATTGATCGAACGGCGTGAGTTCCGCGACCCGCAACGGCGCTTCGTCGTCGATGCCGCGGGCTCGCAGCTCGTTAAATACGCGCTCCACTTGGGAGTACAACTTCATCGTTTTGATGGCGGGGTTGTTCACACTTGTAACGATTCCAAAATCGTTGTCGTCGATGTGGCGAGTTCGACGCGTTCAATGGCGAACATCGATAGGGGTGGGAAGGTCAATCCAACCGGCGCCATGTAGCCGCGCATTTCCTCGAGGTAGCGGTTGATGACGACCTCCGTGGAGTTGCGTTTTAATCCTGTATTGATACAAAAATCGTTGTCAGCACCGTGCGGGCGGCCGAACGCTCGCTTCACCGCTACCGGCAGCAAATTGTTATAGACCGATTGAAATCGCGAGAGCTGCTGCGGGTCCTCGGCGTACGCGCGCAGGTTATCGACTCCGTTTGCGTAGTGTTCCTCTTCGTCCGCTAACACGACACCCATCTTATCGGCCCAGGGCGTGTAGCTCGATTGCCGGTATTCCATGATCTGCTGGCTACCGGCGCGATCCACGGTGAAATTAAAAACGGCAATGTGCAACCAGTCGTCGAGATCGAGTTTCCAAAATGATGCGGCAGCAGGGCGGTTGGCGATAATGTCTTCGTAATCTTCTCCGAGGTCGCTCAGTAGATCGCAAAGCATCTGACTGTGCTGCGCTTCCTCCAACGCAAATTCGGCTGCCAGGTGTTTTTCGCGCCAGGTCGGAGCCGCACCGATAGAACGACCAAACACCTCGGCCGTCGCGGTCTCGGCGTACAGTTGGCGGGTCATAAGTCTGATCAACATGTCGCGGTACTCGCCGCTGGCATCACCGGCGCTGCCGATGTTGATGTCTGCCGAATGTGTTTTCATCGAATGGAGTCCTCCGGAGTGTCAGCGAATTGCGAGCACGATTTTCCCGATAACCTCGCGCTCATCCAGCATCTTAAAACCGTCGGCAAAGTCGTCGAGTGGCAGCTCGGTATGAATGACCGGTTGCAGCTGCCCGTCTGCCCATAACTCAAAAATCGCTTGCTGTGCTGCGCGTACCGTATCGGGTCGGTGCTGGAAATAGCCGTTGACGGTCATGCCTACGACGGAAATGTTTTTCAGCAACAGGTAATTGGTTTTTACACTGGGGATGCGCCCGGCCGTAAATCCCAACACCCCGACACGTCCGCCGAATGCAACGCAGCGCAGCGCGGCGTCGAATACATCGCCGCCGACGACATCCAATACCACGTTCACGCCTCGGTTGTCGGTCACCGTTCTCACCTGCTCCCGTAAGCGATCGGCCAGCGGTTCGTCGAACAAATTTACGACGTGATCCGCACCGGCGGCGCGCGCAGCATCGGCTTTGGCCGGGTTACCGATTGCGGCCAGCACCGTTGCACCCATGGCTTTGGCGATCTGCACGGCGGCGAGGCCGACGCCACCCGTTGCCCCAGTCACCAACACGGTGTCGCCCTTGCGCAGGCCCACACGTTCAGTTAACGCGATATAGGCGGTTTGATATACGAGCCCCATCGCGGCTGCCGTGGACATGTCTAATTCGTCTGGGAGACGGTATACGCGCGACGTGGACGCGGCTACTTGTTCCGCGAACGCGCCGTACTCGACCTCTACCAACACCCGGTCGTCAACCTGAAATTCGGTGACGTCGGGTCCGACATTCGTGACCACGCCGGCCGCTTCCTTGCCGGGGATAAACGGCAAAGGCGGAACGATTTGATATTTGCCGTCGATTTGCAGCACATCGGGGAAATTGAACGAGGCGCTGACCGCGTCGATGAGGACGTGATCCGGATGCAGGACGGGGGGCTCCGTGTCGGCCACGACCACCGCATTTCGATTGTTAATTTCATTGACGACTACAGCGCGCATGGGTTCCCTCGTCATTACGGCAGTGCTGCCGGACTGATTTTCGTATAGTAAGTCTTATAATGGAAGTAACTAGGCCGTACAATACCCGTTACCCCGTGTCGCTGCTATTGATCCGAGCCGCCCATGCCCGAAAACGCTGCGATTTCTGCATCATTTCGCCTGCTCCGCGGTGACTAAGCCACCGCCAAAAGTGGCAGTGGATCGGCCTGCGTCGGCTGTGGACTACCCGTTCGCGGATTATCCGCAGGCTGGAAGCGTTACCGAGGTTTATCCCGGCATTTACTGGTTAAGCACGCCGCTGCCGTTCCGGCTGCGTGCCATCAATTTGTGGTTACTGAAGGACGGCGGCGGTTGGGCGATCGTCGACTGCGGTTACAAACGCGACGACGTGCGCGAACAGTGGGCGCAAGTTTGGGAGGCCAAACTCGGCGACCGCCCGGTCAAGCAATTGATCGTCACGCATTTTCACCCCGACCACATGGGCAACAGTCGTTGGCTGAGCCAACGCTGGGGAGTGCGGCCGCAAATGACCCAGGCGGAATGGTTATGGGCAAATCTCGCGGTTAACGATCTGAATTCGGATAACGTCCCGCAGTTGGCCGGTTTTTACCGCCGGCATGGCCTCGACGAGGAGCGCACCGGGATTTTGCTCGATGGATTTATCCTCTACAGCGCCGGGGTATCGGTGCCTGATTGTTACCAACGCCTGTACGATAATCAGTTGATAACCATTGACGGCAGAGAGTGGCGGGTGTTGGTGGGCTATGGGCATTCGCCGGAGCATGTATGTTTGTATTGTGCACAATTGGGTGTGATGATTTCGGGCGATCAAATTCTTCCCGAGATCACCCCCAATGTGAGCGTCTGGCCGTGGGAACCCGATGCCGACCCGTTACAGGGATTCTTGCAGACGATCGAACGGTTTCGGCCGATCTTGCACCGCGATACGTTGGTGCTACCTTCGCATCGTAAACCGTTTATCGGAGTGCATGTTCGATTGCAGGAACTCGAACATCATCATCACGAGCGGCTCCAAAAAGTTATCTCGGTGATCGGCAGCGGCATTACCGCCGGCGACCTGTTGTATCATTTGTTTCCGGCCAATTTGGATGGGCATCAAGTGGCGTTTGCGATGAATGAGGCGCTCGCACATTTGAACTACTTAATGCATCGTGGCCGCTTGCGGCGCGTGAGCGATAGCCAAGGTATCTACCGATGGCTCAAGCCGTAGTCGCCACCGAGTGCGACGTAGACGGCATCCGCTGCATCGATTTAAGCGGCGAGGTGACGCCGATGCTGCGTGCCGAGGTTAAATCTCCGCGCGCTTGGGTGGCGGCCGAAATCGATCCCGCGCAGTGCATTATTCCGCTCGACGATCGCGATCAAGCGGAGCTCGCTGGCATCGTCGACCGCGCGCGCGACGTGCCGTTGCCGATGTTATTGCGCCACCCGGCGCAGTTCGATATGCCACGATGTGGCGCGTTAATGGATTCGGTGGCGATGTCATTAAATAACGGCGTCGGCATCGCGGTCATCGATGGTATGCCGCTTGACGACTGGGAACTCGACGATATCACCACGCTATATTGGATATTGGGGCGGCGGCTCGGCCGCCCGGTGGCGCAGAAATGGGACGGCACGATGCTATACGACGTGCAGGACACGGGGCAGGACTTCGGTTACGGAGTGCGTGGTTCCTACACCAATATCGAATTGAACTTGCACACCGATAACGCATTCGGCATCGCGCCGCCGCACTATGTCGGTTTGTTGTGTTTGTATCCGGCACAAAGTGGTGGTGTGAGCCGTTTTTGCAGCCTGTATAGCGTACACAACGAAATGCTGCGAACCTACCCGCAGCAACTGGAGCGGCTGTATCGGCCCATGTTGATGGACCGGCAGGCCGAACATAAAATCGGTGCATCGCGATTTAGCCATGCGCCGATGTTCCGCTGGGACGGCGAGCGGTTGGCGGTGCGCATAAATACGGGATTAGTAAGGAATGCGTACATGCGCGCCGACTCCACGCCCGAACCGGAGCTGGCCGCCGCGCTCGATGCGTTGCACGCGGTTCTCGGAAACCCCGAACTATTATTTGAATTGCCGCTCAAACGGGGTCAAATTCAGTACTTAAACAATCTCGAAGTGGCGCATTATCGCAGCGAGTTTATCGACAATCCCGATCCACAGCGTAAGCGGCATTTGTTGCGTACCTGGCACCGTGAGAGCGGTGCGCCGAGCTACGACGGATAGCCGTCTTTGATAATGTAATTTCCCGGCCAATACGGTACCGATGCGATGCCCCAAATCACTCTGGAATACACAGCCAATATCGAACAAGCGGTGAATTTTTCATCGTTGTTTTCGTCCATGCACCAGATACTTTCCGAGCTCGGCGGTGTGCGTATCCAAAACTGCAAGAGTCGTGCAATATGCCAGGATCGCTATCTGATCGGCGACGGTGCCGAGCAACACGCGTTTGTACACGTCGACGTAATGCTGGTGGCAGGCCGTTCTCAAGAATGGATTCAGCGTCTGGGTAACGCGTTATTGGCAGCACTCGAGGAGACGTTCGCCGCATCGAAACAAAATCTCGAACTGCAGATTACCGTCAATTTCAGCGACGTGATTAGGGAGCGCTATTTTAAATACCCGGCCGGTACACTCACACCGCTGGAAGAACTCAAATAAACGGGCAGCTCGCTAAACAACTGAAGTCACCTGGGACGAGTTTTCGAACAGATATTCATGAGTTACCGCCTTTACTATTCCGATCGCACCGCCGCAATGGGTGTTCGCGTTATCCTCGAGGAGATCGAGGCCCGTTACGAGTTAATATGGACCGATGTCTCGTCGGGTTCTAACCGAGAGCCCGAACTGCTCGCGTTGAATCCCAGCGGCTGGATTCCGGTTTTGATGTGGGAGCAGGGCGCAATCTATGAGTGCGGCGCCATTACTACGTTTCTGTGCGATCGCCACCCGGAGTGTCAATTGGCCCCCGCTAGGAATGACCCTGAGCGAGGTCTTTTTCTGCAATGGTTGTTCTTCTTCTCGAGTTCCGTGCAGAACGCGTACCAGATGAGTTACTACCCGGACCGATTTTGTGATTCCACGAACGACGAAACCAGCGTCAAACGACGATCCATTACACGACTGCGCGAGTTGTGGCAGGTGGTCGATGATGCGATCGGTGAAAATCACTGGCTGCTGGGTGAACGTTTTAGCGCTGCCGACATCTATCTTTTTATGCTCACCACCTGGCTGTCGGAGCCCCTAGAGCATCCGTCAGTGGAGTCGTTCGCGAATGTGAACAGAGTCGCAACCGCCGTGATGCAACGAGCCTCGGTTCAGCTCGTCTATAAATCCTACATAGACGGCCTTACCGCGGGAAGGTAGCGCGAGGTTACATAAAAAGCTCTATCGTCCGTAGGCAGAGTAACGGCTGTCCGAATTTATACTCTCGAATCATTAGCTAGAGTGCCTATTTTCGGGAACTAAGGTCGAAGTTTGTTGCCGGCATAACTAGCCGGGTTCGACGTAAAGTCGGATTCGGCCCACAAACCACATGGGAGGAATTACCAATGAAATCATGGCCACTCGCAACGTTTGCACTCGCGCTCATGCTATTGAGCGGCACCGCGTCTGCGTTTCACTGTCCGGCAGACATCAAAAAGATCGATGCGGCCCTCGCGCAAAGCCCCACACTCGATGCATCGCAGATGGCGGCGGTGAAGGAGCTGCGTGCGGCCGGTGAGGAGCTTCATAGTTCAGGCAAGCACCACGCGTCAGTGGCGGTGCTCGCTGAGGCCATGCGATTACTCGGGGTTGAATAGCCTTGATCGCTCAACAACGTCATTTTCGGTAGCCTGAGAGAGGGCTGTAACCAACGGGCAGTTCGCGAAGTTCTGAAATCAGACGGCGGCTTGAGACTCCAGGAATTTGCGCAGCGCGGCGTTGAACTGCGGTGGGTTTTCGATGTTGGAAATATGCCCGGCGGCGGCGATCACGACGTGTCGCGCCGCCGGGATGCGCTCGCTCGCATCGGCCAGCGCATCCGGCGGTGCGCCTTTGTCTTCGGCACCGCCCATAATCAACGTCGGTGTTTTGATTTCCGCTAATCGCGACTCGAACGCGAGTGTCTTCAGTGCCTCGCAGCAGCCGGCATGACCGACCGGATCGGTGCCGCGGATCATCTCTCGAATGCGCTCAAGCGATGCGGGCTCGGCGGCGATTGTGGTGGGCGTAAACCAACGTTCGATCGTGGGTTCCACCAAGCCCTCCATGCCTTTTTCTCGAGCGGTGTCGATGCGGTATTGAAAATAATCCTGGTAATCGGGAGGCGCCTGAGGCCGTGAATCGCAGGCCACCAGACTGTGCAGACGCTCGGGATGCGCAATGGCCATGCCGTAGCCGATCATGCCGCCTATTGATATTCCGACCCAATGGCTACGCACGATTTCCAGTGCGTCGAATAAGCCGACTACGTCGCTGACGAGCATATCGAAATCGTACGGTCCGGGCGGTGCCGAGGAGGCGCCATGACCGCGCTGGTCGTAACGCAGGATCCTGAAGTTGTCCTGCAATACGCGAACCTGGTCGTCCCACATTCGTAAATCGGTTGACAACGAGTGACTGAACGTAACCCACGGCGCATCGGTGCGGCCGCAAGTCTCTACATTAAAATCGACATCGTTAATCGTAATATTCATCGTAACTCCAGTGGACCGTGCTTGTAGCTCTTACCGGTATAACGATCAAACCCACACAGAAACCCACGGCGCACATCGCGTAACACACAGTGATAGTACGGGGTTTGGTCCAGACAGACTTGCCGGTATCGAAATACCGGTATCGCTACCTCCTGTAACGTCTGTCAGTCCGTTGAAAGTAATCGTATCAGTATCCGGAATATTGTCAATCGATGGGTGTTCTGATTTACCATTGACGGAATCAAGCACACATTTACGAATTTATATAATTGGGTAGGTAAACTTATGTATCACATTCACGGTATAAATATGTCATCTAACACCACTAAAACGGTCTATGTCGCCGAAGAATTGGGGATAGACTTTAAGTACACTAATTTAGATTTATCCAGAGGAGAACACAAATCCCCGGAACATTTGGCTCGACATCCATTGGGAAAAATCCCGACCCTTACTCACGATGGCGAGACCTTATTTGAATCAGGGGCTATCTGTCGATATCTTGCTAGCGTAGAAAATTCTGATTTGTATCCCATTGGGGATCATTTAAAGCGATGTAAAGTAGATCAATGGATGGATTTTTTCAGTAACCATGTTGGACGCTGGTTAAATTCCTATGCCTTTGAGAAGGTTGCAAAGGTCAAATATGGTTTTGGCGAACCAAATAAAGCTGCGGAAGATGAGGCGTCGGGATTTATTGAACAGCAAATGCCCGCAGTTGAAGGTCAACTAGGAAATGGAAAGTTTTTACTCGGCGATGAATTGACTATCGCCGATAATTTTGCATTCGCTTATATGGAGATGGCAGAAATGAGCCAATTACCAATGGATAATTTTCCACATGTGAATAATTGGTATCAGGAATTTAAAAACCGAGATTCTGTTCTTCGTGCAAAAAAGAAATTGGGGTTGGTCTAATTAAGTAACAAA
>CAXMMZ010000164.1:0-7271 GCA_964194565.1 Arenicellales bacterium | reverse complement strand
ATGAATCGAAGGAATCAGTGGGTAGTACGCCGCGGCGACATCTGGGCCGTTCGGGGCGCGGGCAATTCCCGAGACACGTCGCATCACTATACCCAGCGGGATGCCATTTATGCAGCGCGGGAGATCGCTCAACATCAACATAGCGAACTCTTTATCCAGAGACGAAACGGGCGGATCCGCACGCACAACAGTTACCTGGGCGGGTTCTCGGCACGACCTGGATAGCCACCACCCACTCGCGCTAACGGTGCCAGCCTACTGAGCCGCCGGCCGCCGTTTCTACATATGCGTCATTGGGCACTTGTCCGATGCGGAGTTCTGTACGTGGTGGCTTTTGGTTCGCCACTGGCCGGCTCGGCTCACCGGCAACCACATGCGGTTGGACTCACGTTCTCTGCACTAATTTGGTGGCCGAAATTACGACAATACTGAAATCACGCCAGCCAATTCTGTTAATTCGACGCTTTTTTCAGCGCCGCACTGACCGCCGCAACGGTTCGATCGATATCGTCTTGATTCGTTCGCCAGTTGCTGAGCGAAATCCGCATGACCCGCATGCCGTTCCACAGTGTTCCGCCAAACCACGCTTCGCCGCTCTTGTTGATATATCCAATGACTTTATCGGTACGCATGTCGTGATTGTCGTTCGGATCAAGGAAACGAACCAATCCTTGATTGATGACCGGCGTAGTCAACACTTCGACGCCAGGTAACTCGCCCAGTCGATTCACGAGGTCCTTGGTCAGCTCGCAACAGCGTTCAACCATCTCTGCAACACCATTGCGGCCGAGCACACGTAGCGCCGCGTAAATTGGGATACCCCGCGCCCTCCGTGACCACTCGGGCCCCCAGTCAACCTGATCACGCACATCGGCAACTTCCACCTTGTAGGCAGCCGGTATTGTCATCGCCGCCCGGTGCGATTCCGGATCGGCAACAAAGGCGATGCCGCTGTCGTAGGGGACATTGAGCCACTTGTGGGCGTCGGTCGCCCAGGAATCGGCTTTTTCAATGCCTTTGACCAAGTGACACAATTTCCGACTCGAAGCGACCCACAAACCGAACGCGCCATCGACGTGCACCCAGGCGCCGTGTTCGTGAGCTAGGTCGCAGGCTTCCTCGAAGGGATCGAACGCGCCCCGGTTCAGATCCCCTGCGGCCAGAGCAACAATAGTTGGTGCGTCGGTATTTTGTTTCAATTCTTGTGCAAGTGCGCCAACATTGATCGCCCCATCGTTGTTCATCGCAATCTGTACAATCGCATCGGTGCCGATCCCGATCAGGCGCAACGCACGCACAAGGGATTCGTGGTGCTCGCCAACCAATACCCGAATCGCCGGACTACCAGATAACCCCTGTTCCGCGACAACCCAACCCCGGTCGGCAAGGATCTTGTGTCGGGCCGCCGCGAGCGCGGTCACATGCGCCATTTGGCAACCCGTGACGAACGCGTAGGAGGCATGTTTAGGCAAGCCAAGTATTTCTTTGAGCCAGTCGGCAACCACTTCTTCGATGACTGCTGCGGTTGGCGAACACGCATAAATGCCGGCGTTCTGGTCCCAGGCCGAGGTCAACCAATCAGCCGCGACCGAGACCGGTATTCCACCACCGATAACCCAACCAAAGAAACGCCCACTGGCCGTGTTGAGCAGCCCATCACGGGCATCGACTGCGAGTTCCTCGATCACCTGCAACGCCGGCAGTCCACCGGCAGTTAATTCCTTGCTGAGCTTCGCCCGTAGGTCATCGGCATGCGGTTCGTGACTCACCGCTTGCGTATCCAACGCGTCGATATATTCGGCCGCAAGCTCAGCGGCTCGTTTAAGTTCGGGGTTCATTCGATAGTTTCCATTACGCTAGTTTCCATTACGCTAACCGCAATCATTGCCTAATTCAGGAATCATAACGATCCGTTTCTTGCTTTTTTCCAGAACCGGAAAGCCCGACCTTCACGATCGGTGACTTGTCGGCGCATCGTAATTCTTGAGTGTCGGATGTCTTGTTCCTGCATCTAGGCCGCCATGGCACGGCCCGCCACGTCAATCCGAATATAATCAAATACCGGCCAATCGACGCAAATTCACAGCAGCAGTCGAATGTCGCGCGACTAATTCCTGCACGTCCCGACCCAGGTCCATTGAGCCACGGGTAGGCACGACTCGTGTGCCGACATGCCGTGCCGCATCGACTTGGATATCGATGCCCTCTTCCAGGCCGGACGGGAACACATAGTGATGGTCTGTACTGGTTGTGCATCCGGACAGAAGCAACTCGCTCAAAGCCAGTTCCGTAGCAACATGACACGGTTCAAACTCGAGGCTGGCGATTCGGTGATGTTTGATAATCATAGGGTAATGCATTCGCGGTCAGGCTTTTCGGATCCGAATCGACGCCTGCAGATTTGCAACGTGTCCCGGGAACGGTTTCACCAGAAACTGCGCTTCACGGCGCATCGTCTCGGATACCGCGGCGAGGCAAAGCAGGTTCCTGCCGCTGTAGTGGCGGGTTAAAGTAAGCTCAATATCGACGCCAACAGAATGATTGTCACTATAGAAGCAGTATTGGCCCGTTCCAGAACTCACGGCATGTTGACCATCGCCGGATTCACCAATAGATTGGGCCTGTGAATATGAACTCTAAAGAGCTAGGCCGATTTATCGAAGATCCGGAGAAATCGTGGACGCTGCCCGGACGGTACTACTTCGATACGGATATCTACACACGAGAGCTGAATTCGATTTTCTATCGTAGCTGGCAATATGCGTGCCACAGTTCTTTGCTTTCTGAATCCGGGCGATATTTCGTCCGCGATATCGGCGACCAAAGTGTCGTGGTGCTGAAAGATAAATTGGGAGAACTCCGCGCTTTCCACAATGTCTGCCAACATCGCGCCCACCGACTACTTGAAGGTGAGGGAAGAATTGGAGCTCGAATCACCTGCCCGTATCACGCCTGGTGTTACGAGTTGTCCGGTGAACTGCATTTTGCACGCGGCAGTGATCAGGTGCTGGAATTTCCGAAGAGCGAAATTCGACTCCGCCGGTCCGAGTCGACGTGCTATGCGGTTTCGTGTTTGTGAATCTCGATTTAGACGCAAATCCCATGGCGGAGGTTTATCGAGGCCTTGAAGCGGAAATCCTGCTACTAGCACCGAACGCCCCCAAACTTGCTCGTTCACATGTTCAGGATTTCGTGCTCGCCGCGAATTGGAAAAACTCCGTAGAAAACTACTCAGAATGCTACCATTGCCCCAACCGTCACCCGTCGCTGGTGGCAGGAGCGCTCGACATCACGAAATACAAGATCGAGATACGCCATGGTTATCATCGTCATGTGACGACTGATGTCGGCGAACGGCAGGGCTATCCGATGCATAAGGACGATGCAGGAACTCCGCAAGAATTCGGTAGCTGGCTATTATGGCCCAACCTAGTGTTTGAGGTTTATCCGGGTGGAAATCTGACCGTGTTGCACCATGTCGCTGACGGCCCGGAGCGCACCATACAACAAACAGAGTGGTATTTCCCGAACGAAACCCCATCGCAAGGCGAGCGAGAGGTCATTGATTTCGTCAACGTAGTACGAAAGGAAGATATTCCGATTTGCGAAAGCGTCCAGCGCGGACTACACAGCCTGGGCTACCAGCAGGGCCGTTTTATCGTAGACAACGAACGCACCTATGTTAGCGAACATGCCGTCCATGACTTTCAGTTAAATGTGGCGCGCGCTTTATATGAAAGTCCATAAGACAGGCCCACCAACATTCTAAGCGACTAAGCCACGTCCTCAGCAAGTCCCGACGACCATGAAGGCCTATCGTGATAACACTTGCTGTCACCAGTCCGATAGATGATGCGCAAACGTGCCGAGATAATCGCTCGATAGCTGAATATCCCGACCCTATTTTTTTGCAGCTGATTTTTTACGTTTCGTTTTCCCTGTCTTTTTTGGCTTATTCAAAACCTTTTCGGCTTTTCCAATGGCGCCCGTATAAACGGCAACCCTACGATTAACGGATTTTACCACGGCTAGCTCAGTGGCGGCCGCGCCTCTCTGGGCTCTGGTCTTCACCAACAGTTTGCGAACAGCGACAAGCTCTTTTTGTATCACCCCTAAGGCCTTTCTATGCTCCGCACTACGTAATTTTCTCCAACGTGCGACAGCCGTTTGTTCGCGTTTTGCGAGCGCAGCGCGCTTCTTATTCAGTCGATTGACCGCTACGATGAGTATTTTGGATTCGCGACTACGAACTTTGACTGCCTTGCTGGCATCGTTGGATGCCGTGATTATGTTGGCGATTGCCGAATCGACACGCTTGCCGATTGCCTCGCCTTTGACCGCAGTATTTCTCTTGGTGATCTTGGGCATTTTAGTTACCAGGGTGTGAGAACGCTTCGGAGTATAAAAGATATTTGACAATTTAACAAAGGTTACAACGGCGAACAGAATCCTTTATTGAAAGCTATTTCAAAAACCTAAGAAATGGCAGTGATTTGATTAGTTTCGTGAATTTCTAAACCTTTGGATTTCTAATCTAGAAGGCCCCGCCACTAATCCGTATTTTATGGCCGGACCCGCCAGGGTCACCGATAATTGCCTTCAATCGACCACGAGAAGGTGATGCACTTAAGAAAAACTACAGTTTAACTATTTCGTGATCTTTGCTTTGAACTATCCCAACGCCCCGCCGGTCATGGTCAATGTATTTGCGCCCGGCTACCCGATGATATTCTCCAACTGACCGTTGCTGATCGACTTACGCAGCGGCGCTTTCGCCGGCGGTGGTGGAGAAATTACGTTGCTCAACGCCGCATCCGCGCAGCTCTCGAATTGGCTTGGGTTGCCGTCCGGCATCGCGTGCAGCATGGCCGATTCGAAAGCGGTGGACGCGCAGATGGATATGGAAAAAGCCATTTCGTCGCTGGCCACCGGACTGGCCGGCGGCAACATGATTTACGAATCCTCGGGAATGATGGCGAGCCTGCTCGGCGCCTCCTTCGAAGCGTTTGTGGTTGACGATGAGATGCATTCCCACGTTTATCGAGTGCTTCGTGGCGTCGAGGTCAACGAGGCAACGCTGGGGTTCGACGCGATCCGCGAAGCGATCACCGGGGATGGACACTTCCTCGCCAGCGCGCAGGCGATTCGAGACGCCCATAAAATCGCTTTTGATTAGTGACGCCCCGCATCCACATCCGTTTCAGACATATACTGCCCGTTTATACATTCACTTGAACCAGGTGTTAACACTATGTCTTCTAGAATTTCAATCTTAATCACCGGCGCATCAGGAGGTATTGGACGCGCTGCTGCTATCGAGTGCGCAAATAAAGGCGCTCGAATAGGCATCCACTATAACAACAATCGTGCGCGCGCAGAGGCAACACGGGATGCATTACCAGGGAATGGCCATCAGCTTTATCAATGCGATATTGTCGATCCGGAATCCGTCAATCAGTTAATTGATCAGGTCGATGAGGAATTTGATGGTCTGGACGTCCTGATTAACAATGCCGGGATATCCCAACGCCACCGAATCGAAGATATTGACTACGCAACATGGCAGGAGTCTTGGCAACGAATAATTGATACCAATCTTACTGGCCCGAGCAACTTAAGTTTTTGCGCCGCTAAAAAGATGATAGCCCGAGGAGGGGGCAGAATTGTAAACGTCTCTTCACGGGGAGCCTTTCGCGGTGAGCCCTTAATGCCATGGTATGGCGCATCAAAAGCCGGATTGAACGCCATGGGGCAATCCCTTGCTCAGGCATTGGGACCCAGTGGCGTATTTGTCTATACCGTCGCTCCGGGATTCGTAGAGACCGAAATGGCGCGTGCGATTCTCGCCTCAAAAGAAGGCGAAACCATTAGAAACCAAAGTAGTATCGGTCGAGTCGCCCAACCTGATGAAGTCGCAAAAACCATTGGGTTTCTTGCCCTTGAGGCACCGGAATTTATGACCGGTTGCATTGTTGATGTAAACGGTGCGTCCTACTTACGTTCGTAGTCTTGATCGCTGTCGGGGGAATCACCGTTTGCATTGACTGAATTTCCCCAAACAGACTCAAGTGGCTTATGAGTCGCATTTCAGGGGCGAAATGGTGTGTCTTAAGGGGAAATTGTTTGCGTTTAGTCGCGTAACTCGTAATAGAATCAATGAGCTATGTAGGTCCGGCCCCTACAATATACGCTAACATACATCAGTTCGAGCCATAATTATGTATACATTCGAAAACCACAACGTTTTGGTCACCGCGGGCGCAAGCGGCATCGGTCGATTCATTGCGGCCTCATTTCTGAAGGCCGGCGCGAATGTCCACGTTGCGGATATTGACGCGTCTGCGGTCGAGGAGTTTAGAAAGTCGAATCCCCGCGCTTTGGCATCGCAGGCCGATGTAGCAAACGAATCGGCCGTGGATGATTTATTCAAGACCCAGCGCGAAGGCCACGGCGATCTGGATATTCTCATCAATTGCGCAGGGATTCAGGGTCCCACGGCGGCCGTCGAAGACATCGAGTATAACGACTGGCGACAATGCGTCGCCGTTAATTTAGATGCCGCGTTTTTATGCAGTCGCCGGGCCGTGCCCATGATGAAGGCAAAATTAAGCGGCAACGGTCGTGGAAATATTATTAATATTTCGTCGACTGCGGGTTGGCACGGTTATCCGTTTCGTTCTCCCTATTCGTCAGCGAAATGGGCGGTCATTGGATTCACAAAAAGTCTCGCCATGGAACTGGGAACGTGGGGTATTCGTGTCAACGCAATCTGCCCCGGTACCGTGGATGGTGACCGTATGGACCGGGTAATTGCGGCCGAAGCAAAGAATAGAGGCGTAAGTGAACCACAAATACGCGACGGGTATACGGGGGGGTGTTCGATGCGAACATTGATTTCCGGGCAGGATATCGCCGACATGGCATTGTTCCTCGCGTCGGATGCAGCTTCCAAAGTCACGGGGCAGGCGATGAACGTTGACGGTCATCTCGAATCGTATGCAGTGGGCGTGGTGGCCACATGAAGACCGGAACGGTCCAGTCGGTCGCGCGGTGGCATAGATTTGACTAGAAAGAGCGCTTTGCTCCAATGAGATTTTGCCTCTGAGCGGTGTAAAGTGTCGCCGTAGTTGTCTTAACGGTGTTCTGGCGCTGGGTGTCTCGATGACCGCGGCCTCAATGCTGGTCACGAAAGCCGAAGCGGCGACGCCGAAAAAGGGCGGCCGACTTCGCATCGGTATTACCGGTGGTGCAACCAGCGACATACTGGATCC
>CAXMMZ010000163.1:0-32664 GCA_964194565.1 Arenicellales bacterium | reverse complement strand
ATTTGGGCGATCTGTTGCGCGGCTGCGACGTGTTGATTCAACCATAAACTTAACGCATCCTTGGCGACCCCCGCGACAAAACCGGCGGTCTCGCGAGACGACAAACGTTCCTTGCTTTGCCCGGTGAACTGCGGGTCTTTCATGCGCACCGACAATATGTAAGCGCAACGCGCCCAGACGTCGTCGGGCGCCAGCTTCACGCCACGGGGTAGCAAATCGCGGAATTCGCAAAATTCCCGAATCGCGTCGGTAAGACCGCTGCGAAATCCATTCACATGGGTGCCGCCCTGCGGTGTTGGGATCAGATTGACGTAGCTCTCGGTAACCGGGTCGTCATCTTCAGGCAGCCACACTACGGCCCAGTCGGCCTCTTCATCCTCGTCCTTATAACGACCGACAAACGCGGACTCGGGAACCATAAGTGCGCCGTTTAGCTGGCCCCTTAGATAATCTGTCAAGCCGTCCTGGTAACACCAGGATTCGTCGTTGTTCGGATCGGTTTCATCCGCGAAGATCAGCTCCAACCCCGGGCACAACACCGCCTTGGCGCGCATCAGATTCTTCAATCGCGGCACATTGAACTTTATGGTGTCAAAAAATTGCGGATCCGGCCAGAATCGAACCACGGTCCCGGTCAACCGTTGCGCCACCGTGCCCGTGCACCGCAGCTCGGATTTCTTCTGCCCGTTGGCGAATTTCATATGAAACTCCTTACCATGGCGCCTGACCCATACCTCAAGGCGCTTCGACAACGCATTAACTACCGATACCCCGACGCCATGCAGGCCGCCGGAAAAACGATACGTCTTTTGGGAAAATTTACCGCCCGCGTGCAACCGTGTCATGATTACTTCGACACCCGGAACCCCCTCCTCCTTGTGAATATCGATCGGCATACCGCGACCGTTGTCGGCGACGGTCAGCGAGTCGTCGTCATGCAGGGTGACCTGGATAGTATCGGCGTGGCCAGCAATGGCCTCATCGACACTGTTGTCAATTGTTTCTTGCGCGAGATGATTAGGGCGCTCGGTCTGGGTATACATTCCAGGCCGTTTGCGTACGGGCGCAAGACCCGTAAGAACCTCAATCGCGGATGAATCGTAGGCCGCTGCCATTCACAAACGCTTTAGGGCGGATATTTCATGCAGGGTTCGGACTTCAGAGGAAATCGGGTGTACGGCGGTTAGAGGCGAAGCCGAAAACCGCCGATCGGTTAAATCCGAACGGGACAAGCTGTGCACAGGCCGAGATCCTTGATATGTGGGGTAGTCAATTCAAATATTGAGACAATTCCTGACACATGACCCGCCTTCGAAAAATATCCCGGTCAGGATGGATTCTCTGTCTTTCACAGATTGCGCGGCCACGTAAAAAGTGGCGACATCATACTGACAAGCCGTGGCGATAACCAGCCCGGCGGCTCTACGCGCATTGGTTATCGGCATGTCGCGCGTCGCGAGCTGGTTTGCAAATCGTCTACGAGCGCGTCGCGAGCTGAGTCCGGTAGCGGATCGATGCTGTACTGGTAAACCGGATGGTCGATGCCAATCGCAATAGTTGCACCAGATCGAATCGCTTCCGACATTGGCGCTGTCAGCTCGAAGCGAAGAAAATGCACGGCCGAAGTCTTATCATCGTTTTCCCTATCCATATCTTCGTCCGCTATGGCCCAAACACGGACAAACCCCGTGACGCTGACCCAAACCTTGTCCTCGATCCCGATCATTTTGGCCAATTGGCCGTGCCTCTCCGTCGCATCTTAATACTCGATCATAAAGGTGGCTATGAGGTTCGATCCGCTCGGAATAAGTGGATTGTAGGCGTCCAACTCCTCCTGAACGCGGTCCGACTCAAAAATACGTTCAGTGCGCAGTATTTCCTGTATTTGATACTGCATCGTGAGCCGGTCCTCAAAATACAGCGTTGCGTTAGGCCCGACAGCCAGTTGGCGTCGCTGCTTATGGGCCATAACCCGGCTCCGAACCTCGCTGCGAACGTCGGCATACTGTTCGAGGGAATACAAATCTTCACGGCACAATTTGTCCATCAGTATATCCTTTCCCACACTTGTGGCGTGCCGGCCGAATTACAGTCCGTAGGCTATTTTAAGCAACGTCATGGGATGTTCCGGAAAGCTACCATCGTCCAAACCGTTCGCGATCTGCTCGGCCGCCATCGCGCAGTCGCTCGTGTAATGGTCTGCTTTGGCTTGCTTGACTTTGTTCACGACCGGGCGTGCGATCTTCATTGAGATTTCGTGATATTCCCGCTTCACCGCGTAGGTGCCGTCGTGGCCCGAACACCGCTCAATAGCCTCGACCGTCGTATCCGGCACCAGAGACAGAATATCACGGGTTTTTAATCCGATATTTTGAACGCGCTGATGACACGCCACGTGATAAGCGACCCGGCCTAGCGACTTCGAAAATACCGAATTCAGTTTGCCGTGTTTATGGCGCAACGCGAGATACTAGAAGGGGTCGTAGATCGCACCGCGGACCCGCTGGACAGCGGCGTCTTCGGGATACATAAGCGGCAACTCTTGCTTAAACATTAATACGCATGAAGGAATCGGCGCGACGATATCCCAGCCATCGTCGACCCAACGCACCAATTCCGGAATATTCGTCTGCTTCGCCTTTGCCACCGCTTCAAAATCTCCGAGCTCCAGTTTCGGCATGCCGCAACAACGCTCATGCTCGGCGATACGAATTTCGATGCCGTTATGTTCGAACACCGCCACGAGATCTTCACCGATACGCGGATCGTTGAAATTACCGTAGCAGGTAGCAAACAAAATAACTTTGCCCTGAGTCGGCCCTGCCACTTCCACGGGTTCGGCCAGCGTGCTGCGATGACCTCGCAAACGCCGCCGCATCGTGTTGGTGTGGTAGGCCGGCAACCGCGCATCCGCGTGCACGCCCAATACCTTCTCTAGGATCTTACGGGATGGCCGCGCGCGGTTGGCAGCATTCACAACGTTCACGACAATTGGTATTGCCGCTAATTTACCTACGCTATCGGTGCTGGTCAGCAGTTTATCGCGCGCGCGGATCTTGCCTTGCTTATTCTTGACGGCTTTAGCACGCAGCATCAGATGCGGAAAGTCCACATTCCATTCATGGGGCGGGACGTAGGGGCACTTCGTCATATAGCACATGTCACACAAGTAACAGTGATCGACCACACTCCAATAACGCCGCTTATCGACACCATCCAATTCCATGGTATCCGACTCGTCGATCAAATCGAAAAGGCTCGGAAACGCATTACATAAATTGAAACAACGACGGCAACCGTGACAAATATCGAATACGCGTTCGAGCTCGGCAAACAACGATGCTTCGTCGTAATAGCCAGCTTCACGCCAATCGATCGGATGACGGGTCGGCGCCTCCAGGCTACCTTCTCGAATTGGCGTATCAGTGGTTTGGGTCATCTCTGATCCTGCTGTAGTGCTCAGGCAAATTGCAGCCCGCGGTAGCCGGCCATACGGAGATGCGCCGCTGCGGTCTGTCATGCAATGTGGGAGACAGTGGGTGTCCGCCGCGCGTTCGACGCGCGTGCGTCGCGCCTCCTACAACAGCCCGACGAAAGGCTGTTGTAGGGCTAGGAGATTTATGAAACAGAGCGAAACTGGTACTCTATCAAGCTGATATTGGCGGATGCAGCGAACCGAGAAGCGGCCAGCCGCAAGGCGCGCGACCGCAGGACTAGCCGTGGCTAATTCCAGCGAGTGCAACAATGCGGAGGGCCGCTTATCGGCTCGCCCGAAGGGAGCCCACCGAATCGGCCAATGCGGCGTTGCCGCCCTTGGCAAGGACTGGGCCATTGCCGGCGGGCGGCGCCTTGCCTTGACCGATGGGGTGGGCTCTGCACCCGTAAATATCCCGTTGCAAGAGTACTAAGCGCGGGTGTATTGGCGTGGCATCCATTGTTGCGGCGTTCCCCACCGGCAACCAGTAACAGCGGCTATTGCGATCGGGGTGTCGTTTCTACCATGTTTGGCTCGCTACGAGGGCTCGATTGATAGTTGGAAGCGTTGTTGTTACGCATCTACGGCGAAACGCCGAGCTATACCGGCATCGTGCTGCGCTCTGTCCCATACTGATCTCCGTCACATTGGGGTTGCCGCCCGTGGCCTGACCCCGAAAATTGCTCTCGACCGGAGGGTTTGTTGACCGAATCGCTGTCGTTAACCGCAGAAATGGTTGCGGTGTTGGTAATACTCGCCTTCACTGTATTTCTTTTTGTTTCCGAAATTGTACGGGTTGATCTTGCCGCCATCATCGTGATGGTGTTGCTCGGCATTACGAGTTTGTGGCCCGGTTATGCAGGCCTGGTGCCGATCGAGCAGTTGTTTAGCGGGTTTTCCAGCAACGCCGTGATGTCGATCATTGCCATCATGATAATCGGTGCCGGGTTGGACAAAACCGGCATATTGAGCCGCTTGGCTGCGAAAATCCTCACGCTTGGCGGCAACACCGAATCACGCATTATTGCCATCGTGTCGGTCGCGGTGGGTATCATTTCGAGTTTTATGCAAAACATCGGTGCAGCGGCGCTGTTTTTACCCGTTGTTAACCGAATCGCCCGGCGTGGCGGATTTTCGTTATCGCGGCTTTTAATGCCAATGGGTTTTTGCGCGATTTTAGGGGGCACCATTACGATGGTGGGGTCGAGTCCATTGATTTTGTTGAATGACTTAATCCTCGCTTCGAACCGGGCGTTGCCGTCGGATTATTCGCCGATCGAAACCTTCTCTCTGTTTTCGGTGAGCCCGATCGGGCTGGTGATGCTGGCGGTCGGAATTTTGTACTTCGTTTTGCTGGGCAGGTGGGTATTGCCGGCATCGAAGCGGGAAACTGCTGATTCCACGACCACAATGCAATATTTTCGCGACGTCTACGGGATCGATGGGTCGGTCTACGAGCTGCGTGTTACACCAGACAGCCCGCTCGTGGGTAAGACTCTCGATGACATCGAAAATCGCGGCCGCGAGGGCTGGATCTTGGCTATACACAATGGCGCAGACCTACGGGTCGCGCCCAGCGGCGCGACAGAATTTTGGGTGGGCACCAATCTGGCGGTACTCGGACCCCACGACACAGTAGTCGCGTTTGCCAAGGAATACGGGCTGGAAATTCGTGCTGAGATGGACGTCTTCGCGGAAATCCTCAGTGTCACGAGTGCCGGTATTTCCGAGGTCGTTGTTCCACCGGATTCGTCGATGATCGGGCAATCGTTGCGCGAGACCGGAATGCGCAGGCAATACGGCGCTACGGTATTGGCGGTATACCGTATCGACCAAGTCATTTACTCTGACCTCGCGGATTTGGTGTTCCAAGCCGGCGACACGATGGTGCTGCACAGCCGCTGGCGCGACTTGGCCCCGATTGCCGAGAACAAAAATTTCGCCGTAGTGACGGATTTCCCGCGCGACGATACGCGCCCGCACAAGCTCAAATACGCGGCCGCATTCTTTGCGCTGGCCTTGTGCCTATTGTTGTTCACGGAGCTTCGGCTGTCGGTTGCGTTGATGGTCGGTGCCGTGGGAATGATCGCGAGTGGGGTGATCCGGCTCGATGAGGCGTATCGGGCGATCGGTTGGCAGAGTGTGTTCTTGTTGGCCAGTTTGATTCCATTGGGGATTGCCGTGGAACAAAGCGGTACCGCGGCGTGGGTCGCGCAGCAGGTACTCATCGTTTTGGGTGATGTGCCGGTATGGATTCTGCAAGCCGCGATCGCGGTGCTCGCTACGGTATTTACACTGGTGATGTCGAACGTTGGAGCGACGGTATTGTTGGTGCCGCTCGCAATCAATATCGCGATACGGGTCGGTGCGGATCCGGCTATTTTTGCGTTGACGGTTGCTCTGGCGACGTCAAATTCGTTCTTGATTCCGACTCACCAGGTAAACGCTTTAATCATGGGGCCCGGTGGCTACAGCGTGAGGGATTTTATCCGCGCCGGCGGGATAATGACGATAGTGTTTCTGGTCGTTATGTTAGCGATGTTGAACTTGGTGCTTTAATCTAAATTGCTCTGAATCCGAACCGCCTCAACACTGGCTAACTACATTAATCCATAAAACGGTTGCACCTTGACATGGTCACCGGGTGCCGCGCTGTCGTCATCGTCGGTCAGTAACACAAAACAATTGGCGACGCTCATGCTGTGCAATAGCCCGGAGCCCTGGTCACCGGTGCTGCGCACGATGGATTGCCCCTGCGAATCGCGCGACAAAATGGCGCGATAAACTTCGGTGCGGCCGGGTTTTTTGCGGAATCTCGATACCGAGCGTGCCTGCACCGTTGCCTCGGGTTCGATATTGCTCTCTCCCATGAGCCGCCGCAGGGCCGGTTGCACCAACTGGTAATAGGTCACCATGACCGCTACCGGGTTGCCGGGTAGGCCAAAAAACAGCGCGTCGCCGATGCGGCCCTGAGCGAACGGCCGACCTGGCCGTACCGCAACGCGCCAGACCTGGACCGATCCGACTTTGCGCACAACATCAAGTACGTGGTCGGCTGAGCCTGTCGATACCCCGCCTGACGTGATCACGACATCGTGATCAGTAGCGGCATCGTGCAGCGCTTGTAGGAGGTCGCCTGGGTTATCGCGCTGGATGCCGCAATCGGAGACGTCCGCACCGATGCGCCGCAACAACGCCATGAGCGTGTGGCGGTTGCTGTCAAACAATGCACCATTATCGAGATCTTGGCCGCTGCTGCGAAGTTCATCGCCGGTCGATAATACCGCCACCCTAATCCGGCGGCGCGCCGTTACCGTGGCGATGCCTAATGACGCGAGCACTCCCGCTTCCGCCGGGCCGATGCGGGCGCCGGCGTTCAGTACCGTCTGGCCCTGCCTTATATCCTCGCCGGCGGCGCGGACGTTGGTGCCCGCGCGATGCCCCGGGCCGATACGCACTTCGTGTTTTCCAATGACCTCTGCATGTTCTTGTGGAACGACGAGATCGGCACCGCCCGGCATGATTGCGCCGGTCATGATGCGAACGACCTGGCCCGGTTCCAGCGAACCGCGATAAGGCCGCCCTGCTCTAGATGTACCCGCCACCGCGAACACCATCGCATGACGGGACGGGACCTGGCGGCTCTCCACTGCGAAGCCGTCCATCGCCGCGTTGCGATGCGGCGGCACGTTGACCGGCGAGGCGATATCATCGAACAATACGCGTCCGCTTGCGTCCTCGTGGCGCACCTCTTCGCTGTCGCGAATCGGCAGTACGTTACGCAGTACACGATCCTTCGCTACCTGCAGCGGAATCAGATCGGAATCCGCTTCATAACAATCTGCTTTTGACTTCTTGCCCAGCATGCCGCTTCTCGCTAATTATCCGTTTCCAATGATTATAGTGGACCGGACGTTTCTGCGGGTACCTCAATATCCGGGCGAGGGCGGTGGCCGCCGCTCGGCTAGAAGCGCAGCCCAAAGCCGGCGAACGACTCGGTGGCCTCCCATCCCAATTCCGCGTTGCTGGACCCGGCCGACTGTGTCGCGTTATGGCCGCGGGGCTGGGCGTCGATGCCTGAAATTAACGCTCGTCCATCAGCGCATTATCGTGCGATGATCGGCGGGACGCTCCGGACGATACCGTTGCTGGCGTCGCCCGGCGCTTCAGTCACGCATTAACTTTGAGGGTTCCAAATGGACGAAGACGTACTGAACATTCAAATTCGAAAGTTTCTGAAGAAAGTAGGGATCAATTCGCAACGTGAGATCGAAGCCGCAGTACGCTCGGGGCTGGACAGCGGCCAATTGAAGGGCGACGAGACCCTCAACGCGAGCGTGACGTTACGGGTGCCAGCGGCGGGTGTCGACGTCACGATTGAGGACGATATTAAGCTGCAGTAGTGGACTAGCCCGCCGAACGGCGGCGACCGTCGTGGCGTGCAACCGCTACCTGCTTGGGTTTGGGTTTGGCGTCGAGCTGCAACCGGTCGGCGCCGCTGTAGACGAGAAAATGCTGGCCTTTGGCGCGTGCAATCATCGTCACGCCGAGGTCTTGCGCCAACTCCAGGCCCATATGGGTAACCCCGGATCGCGATAGCAATACCGGTATGCCCATATGCGCTACCTTCATAACAATTTCGGAGGTCAAGCGTCCGGTCGTGTAGAAAATTTTGTCGCCGCCTTCAATCTCTTGCAGCCACATGTAACCCGAGATTGTATCGGCGGCGTTGTGACGGCCGACATCTTCGACGAACATCATAACGTCGGTTCCGCGGCACAGCGCGCACCCGTGTACCGCGCCGGCCTGTTTATATATCTCATTGTGTTGGGCGATATTGCGCAGCAGGCCATACAGCGTGGATTGTTTGATCGTGACTTCAGGTAAACGGGTATCATAGAGTTTATCAAGCGTACAACTGAACACCGTGCCTTGGCCGCAGCCCGTCGTTACCGTGCGCTTGGCGAGTTTTTCCTGCCAATCGACGATGCCTTCGCCGTGTTGCGTGGTAATTGCCGCTTGCTCGCGATCCCAGTCCACGTGTACCGACGCGATGTCGTCTAAGTTCTCGATGAGGCGCTGATTACGCAGGTATCCCAGGGTCAGTACCTCGGGGTGCGTACCCAGGGTCATCAGGGTCACCACTTCGATATCGTCAACCTTAATCGTTAGCGGAAATTCGCCGGCAACATGCAAATCGCGATTCGTGCCGAACTCGTCCACGGCGGAGACGGGATGGGTTGGGCGCAATCCCGCATCGCTCATTTGTGGCCGGTGGAGTTTCGGTGTACGCATGTTTGAAGGCAATAATCTGGCTATTTGTTGTAATGTATCACGTACGGGGGCTCTTTAGAGGCCGTACGATCGTCACCGCCGACATGCGCTGCGGCCGACCAAAATATGCTCTAATGGGCGCAGGAGTCGCGATGGCAACGGTGATTCTTTCGGCCGTGACCCGATACTAATTTAAGGGTGTTGCTGCAATAAGGGTGTTGCTGCACGATTTCGGGGCAGCAGTGCCCAGGATCCGTATTTATGCACATAGTAAAAATTGTGGTACGAGCGCACGAACTCGGAGTTTCTAGTGGAAACGACTAGTCGCAGCCGTATTCCGGTGTCAGTGATCTTGGAGCGCCGTCTGACACGCTCTGGGCGCTGGACGGCGCCGCGTTGGGAGTTAGCGGGGGTATTGCCGGGTGAATCCGATGCTAACGGCGAGCGCGTATTACTGACCGATAGTGACGGTGTGCAGCGCTACCTGTGGTCCGGGCTTTGCTTGGAATTATTCAAGGACGGCGCGGAAGGTTATTGGTACAACTTATTGGCGGATACGCCATACCTTTTCGTGGTTTGCAGTATTGACGACTCCGGCAGCGGCGACGAGATCGACTCGATATTGGTGACTGTTAACCAAGATGAAGCGACGGGTCATATGGAGTCGGACGATTTGGTGTTATCGATACCGATGCCGGCGGAACTCTGTGATCAAGTGGAACGTTTCGTTGTAGAAAACTACGTGCCGGCGACAAAGAAAAAACGCAAACGTCGCGATTGGGTGCAGGACTCCAGTTATGTGAAGCGCGGCAGTTCCGAACAACCCGGCGCGGCCACCAGTACTGGTGACCGCAGCGATGGCCATCACTAAATCGGATACGGTCGGCACCAACCAGATTCTGGCTATGCGCCGCGAAGCAGACGAAAAATTCTTGAGCCGATGGTCACGTCGAAAACACGACGTGCGACAGAACGCGCAGCACGCCGATCCGATCCCCGCCGAAGCGTCGGAGTCGTCAATTGCCGAGTCGGAATCCGACGTTGAAGCCACGTCACCGCCCCCCACCGACGCCGATATGCCGCCCGTAGAATCCCTCGACGAAAGCAGCGATTATTCGCCGTTTTTCTCGGACGGAGTCAGTGAAGAGTTGCGCAAATTGGCGCTGCGTAAATTGTTTCGCAGCGCGATGTTTAATGTTCGCGATGGCCTGGACGATTATGACGAAGACTTTCGTTCGTTCGCTGCATTAGGCGATATCGTTACGGCGGATATGCGTTTGCAGGCGGAGCGACAGGCTGCGGCCGAACAGGTGGCAGAGCAACAGGAAGCCGCCGATGAGATAGAGACACAGGTTGTAGCCGACGATGCAGCCACAAACCCGGACGAAACAGAGAATGCACCCGTCGTTGACGAAGACGACGCGCAGCGTGAGCCCGAATCGACGGAAGTGGACGCAGCGCCTAACGAAATACCGGCTACCGCTGATGAGTTCGCGGCAGAAGACGCGATGGACTCCGATACCGATCACTCAGCTAATGATTCGGGGGTTGCCTCTTCATGACCGATCCGGGGCTGTCGCTTGCCGCAAATACCGTAAACGGCAAAGCGCGTGAGCACGCGTTGGCTTCGATCGATACCGCCACACAAGCCACATCGTTGGTGGCGTACCGCTCCAATGGTCACCTATTGATTATCGGCGCCGAAGCGGACGCTGTTGCGGCACGTGAGCGTGTGCCGGATGGACTGGCCTGCACCCTGCTGTCAACGACGAACGCAGTCGCGAATGCCGACGATTCGATTTATCGTGCACGCCTCATATCACTGCGTGGTCACCTCGGGGCATTTGTCGCCGAAGTCGATGGCGGCAATAAGCGGACAATCAATCTGGCCGAGGCCAATGGCATCGAGTCCTCATGCTTCGACCTGGTGCTGGATTTGTCGCCGTCGCCGTTGATAACCAGTGCCGTGCCGCCGCCCGGCTACTTCGCGCCGGCCGCCGACACGACCGCGCTGGACGACGCCATTGCGCAGATTCCCGAATTGGTGGGGGAGTTCGAAAAACCGAAATATTTCGAATACGATCCGTCGATTTGTGCGCACAGCCGCAGCGGTGTTGCCGGTTGCCGACGCTGTATCGATGCGTGTCCCACCGACGCGATCATATCCATGGCCGACGGTGTCGAAGTCAACCCATATCTGTGTCAGGGCGGCGGCAGTTGTGCGACAGCGTGTCCAAGCGGTGCGATTCGTTATGCGTTCCCCGGCGCTGACGACTTGTTGGAGTCATTACGGCAAATGCTCCGTGCTTATCGCGATGCTGAAGGTGACGCTGCGTGCGTGTTGTTTTATGACCGTGAGCACGGCCACGACATTTTGGCCCAACAAGCTGCAGAACTTGGCGGCAATGTGTTGCCGATTGTGGTCGAAGAGATCGGCTCGGTCGGATTGGACGTTTGGTTAGCGGTGTTGGCCTACGGCGCGGAGCGGGTCATGTTGTTAGCCCACGAATCGGTTCCGGCCGCGGTGCGGCGCGAGGTCGACCACCAGCTTGGCATTGGCCACCGTCTTTTGGCCGGTATGGGATACCCAGCGCAGCGTTTATCTTGGATGGAGGCCACTAATTTTCCGGATGGCGTAAACGTTCAAGCGGATGCGGCGTTCGGCAATGCGGCCGCCGGTTTTGCGGGGATCGGTGGCAAGCGTGCGGTGTTGCGCATGGCGCTGGATCATCTGCACGACTGTGCCTCTGCATCGACAGATTGTATTGAGTTGCCGGATGGCGCGCCGTTCGGTGCAATCAGGCTCGACATTGATGCTTGTACATTATGCATGGCCTGCGTATCGGTGTGCCCGGCCGGTGCTTTAGAGGATGGCGGCGACAGTCCGGCATTGCGGTTTATCGAATGGAATTGCGTGCAGTGCGGAATTTGCGAGTCGGCGTGTCCGGAACACGCGATTCGTCTCGAGCCACGCTACCTGCTAGACGCGGGCCGGCGCTTATCTACGCGTGAGTTAAAAAGCGAAGAGCCGTTTCGCTGCGTGCAATGCGGCAAGGCCTTCGCGACTCCAAGTGTCATCCGGCGCATGCATGAAAAACTTGCGGGCCATTGGATGTTTAAGGATGCATCCGCAATGCGGCGTCTGGAAATGTGCGAAGACTGCCGGGTCAAAGATATGTTCACCGATTCGGCGAATAACGCCTCGTAGCACAGTTGTGCTCCGAGCGGTCGTTTTGTGCGCCGCAACATATTGCACAAATGCGATGAGTTTAAGATGTATACTAATGTCATGGTAATTGCGATATTAGTCGAGTAAAGTCTTGAAATGTGGGTATAAATTAATGCTAAGCAAGGCATTCGTATTGCATCTGCAAGTTGATTAATTCGAGTCGCTGCCGATCTCGCCGTCGCGCTAGCCATGGCTGTCAAAACTCGTTTATAATGGGTCTAGATTCGTCACAGCCGCGTCCCATTTCTTAATTGGAATAGGTGGAATGACTTTACAGGCGGTGACCCAAGGGTGGGTCGATATAATTGACACTGCAGACGTTGCTCCAGCGTCCGAAGGGCAAGCTCGCGCCTCCACTTACGGTTTAATTGCCGCTCTGCTAGCGCGTCCGCCGAGCGACGTGCTCATGCAATCCCTTATCCAAATACCACAACGCTCGGACCACGACGACGGGCCGATGGCGTTGGCCTGGGACGCCTTGCGTGATGCCGGCAAAGCCGCACCGACGATCGAAATACTCAAACACGAATATCATGATTTATTTATAGGCGTCGGACGCGGCGAGCTCGTACCATTTGGCTCATGGTATCAAACCGGTTTTTTGATGGATCGGCCATTATCATCGCTGCGGGACGATCTCAAGCGGCTTGGGTTCAAACGTCAAGACGATGTAAAGGAGCCCGAGGATCACATCGCGGCGCTGTGCGAAACGATGGCGATGCTGATTGAAGATCAGGATATTGCGTTTGCGCAACAGCGCGCATTTTATCAAAACCATATCGACTGTTGGGCGGGCCGGTTTTTCAGCGATCTGACGCAAGCCGAAAACGCGACGTTTTACCGTGCCGTGGGCGACTTCGGCGGTCATTTTATACAGTTTGAAAATCGTTATTTAGAGATGTTGACGTAATATTGCGGCACGTTTTCCGGTCGCGTTACACAGACAAGTGTGCACAGGAGGTTGATTGAGATGAGCAAAGATACACTAACCGATAATACCGATCGTCGAAAGTTTCTAAAAGGCGTGGTGGCTGCTGGTGGTGCGACCACCGCGGCGGTGATTACCGGCGGCGCGTTAGCCGGGGCCGACTCGGATGCCGCGTCGGATAAACCCACGACAGGCAAACAAGGCTATCGTGAAACTCCACACATCCGCGAATATTATCGGCTCGCGCAGTTCTAACCGTATTAATCAGGAGCATCGACGATGAAGTTGATTAGAAAGAGTAACGGTTCGACGGCAAGCGTGAAGCTTGCGTCGGTAGGTGAAGCCATCAGCCGGCGTACGTTTCTGCGCCGTTCCGGCATCACTTTGGGGGCCGCGTCCGCGGCAACGGTGGTGGCGCCCAGCATGATGAAACGTGCCGTAGCCGCGGCGGATGACGCCGGTGGCAAGGTTGAGTTACGGCGCAGCGTGTGCACGCACTGCTCGGTCGGTTGCGGGGTCATCGCCGAAGTCCAAAACGGCGTGTGGACGGGTCAAGAGCCCGATTTCGAATCCCCGTTTAACCTTGGATCGCACTGCGCCAAAGGCGCATCGGTGCGTGAACACGGTCACGGCGAGCGGCGCTTGAAGTATCCGATGAAGCTCGTGGGTGGCAAGTGGGAACGCATGTCCTGGGATACGGCCATCGATGAAATCGGCGACCAGTTGCTATCGATTCGCGAACAATCGGGGCCGGATTCGGTGTATTGGCTGGGGTCTGCCAAACACAGTAACGAACAATCCTATCTGTTCCGCAAGATGGCCGCGATGTGGGGCACCAACAATGTCGATCACCAGGCCCGCATCTGCCACTCGACGACCGTGGCGGGTGTGGCGAACACCTGGGGTTACGGTGCGATGACCAACTCCTACAACGATATGCACAACTGCAAGGCGATGATCTTCGTCGGCAGTAATCCGGCCGAAGCCCATCCGGTGGCGATGCAACATATTCTCCGCGCTAAAGAAAACGGCGCGAAGATGATCGTCGTCGATCCGCGATTCACACGAACCGCGGCCCATGCCGATCACTTCGTGCGAATTCGACCGGGTACCGATGTCGCGATGGTCTGGGGCATGCTCTGGCATATCTTCGAGAACGGCTGGGAGGATAAGGAATACATCCGCCAGCGTGTTTACGGCATGGACGATATTCGTGCCGAAGTCGCGAAGTGGACCCCGGAAGAGACCGAACGGGTAACGGGTATCGATGAAGCGACGCTGAAGACCGCCACGCAACTTATGGCGGAAAACCGACCGAGCACCATCGTCTGGTGCATGGGCGGCACCCAGCACACGATCGGCAACAACAACACACGTGCCTATTGCGTGTTGCAATTGGCGCTCGGCAACATCGGTACATCCGGTGGTGGCGCCAACATATTCCGCGGCCATGACAATGTGCAAGGTGCGACCGACCTAGGCGTGCTGTCACACACTCTGCCCGGTTACTACGGGTTGTCGGAAGGTTCGTGGAAACATTGGTCGCGAGTCTGGGATCTGGATTTCGAATGGGTCAAGGGCCAATTCGATCAGGGCATGGTGGAAGGCGATAAGGAAGGCAAGCAAATACACCCGATGAATTACAAGGGTATACCGGTGTCGCGCTGGGTCGATGGAGTGATCGAGGACAAGAACCAGATTGGCCAACGCGATAATTTGCGGGCGATGATCTACATGGGCCACGCGGTCAACAGCCAAACCCGCGGTTTGGATATGAAAGCCGCGATGGAGAAGCTCGATCTCATGGTGATCGTCGATCCGTATCCAACCCATGCGGCGGTGATGAGCGATCGTAAGGACGGCATCTATTTGTTGCCGGCCACGACGCAGTTCGAAACCTACGGTTCGGTCACGGCGTCCAATCGATCCATCCAATGGCGCGACAAGATTATCGACCCGATATTCGAGTCGAAGACCGACCAGGAAATCCTGTACCTGATGGCCAAGAAGTTCGGCTATCACCAGCAGATGTTTAAAAACATCAAGGTGCAGAATAATGAGCCGCTCGTGGAAGACATGACCGGCGAAATCAATCGCGGTATGTGGACCATCGGTTATACCGGTCAGAGCCCGGAGCGTTTGAAGGCCCATGCCGCAAACCGCAAGACTTTCAACACCACGACGCTCAAGGCCGAAGGCGGTCCGGTGGACGGCGACTATTACGGTATGCCGTGGCCGTCCTGGGGTCCACCGGAGATGGGACATCCGGGAACGCCGGTGCTGTACGATACGAGCAAACCCGTGGCCGAAGGCGGACTGTGTTTTCGTGCCCGCTTTGGCGTGGAACGCAACGGCGTGAATCTGCTGGCCGAAGGATCGTACCCGGTGGATTCGGAAATCCGCGATGGTTATCCCCAGTTCGATGCGAAATTATTGCAGCAACTGGGCTGGTGGGACGATTTGACCGACGCCGAAAAACAGCTCGCCGAAGGCAAGAATTGGAAGACCGACCTGTCCGGTGGCATTCAGCGCGTGGCCATAAAACACGGTTGCGCCCCGTTCGGTAACGCCAAGGCCCGGGCCATCGTCTGGACCTTCCCGGATCCGGTACCCATTCATCGTGAGCCGTTGTATACCCCACGCCGCGATCTGGTCGCCGATTATCCCACTTATGAGGATCGCAAGCGGTTTTACCGTTTACCAACCCGATATAAGGGGATTCAAGTCAACGATCATTCGAAGGAGTACCCGTTGGTGTTCACGAGCGGCCGCCTGGTGGAGTACGAAGGCGGTGGTGAGGAGACGCGCTCGAATCCGTGGCTTGCGGAATTGCAGCAGGAGATGTTCGCGGAAATTAACCCGGGCGACGCTAACGATGCCAATATCAGCGACGGACAGCAGATCTGGATACATAGTCCGGAAGGTGCCAAGATCAAAGTCATGGCGATGATTACCGAGCGCGTGGCCCGCGGTGTGGTGTTTACACCGTTCCACTGGGGAGGCCATTTCCAGGGTGTGGATCTGACGGATAAATATCCGCCGGGAGCCGCACCGTATGTGGTAGGTGAAGCCGCTAATACCGCGTTCACCTACGGCTACGATTCCGTAACCCAGATGCAGGAGAGCAAAGCCTCCCTCTGCAACATCAGGCCCGCTTAATCGGAGGAGAATTACAATGGCTCGAATGAAGTTTCTGTGCGATGCTGAGCGGTGCATTGAATGTAATGCCTGCGTAACCGCGTGTAAGAACGAGCACGAGGTGCCTTGGGGCGTAAACCGGCGCCGCGTTGTGGTGTTGAACGATGGCGTGCCCGGTGAAAAGTCGATTTCGGTGGCGTGTATGCACTGTACCGATGCGCCCTGTGCCGCGGTTTGTCCAGTGGATTGTTTCTACACCACTGACGACGGCATCGTGCTGCACGACAAAGACCTGTGCATCGGTTGCGGATATTGTTTTTATGCGTGCCCGTTCGGTGCGCCGCAATACCCACAGCAAGAGGCATTTGGTGTGCGCGGCAAGATGGACAAATGCACGTTCTGCGCTGGGGGCCCGGCGGCCGATAATAGTGCCGAAGAACGCGAACACTACGGCCGTAATCGTATCGCCGAAGGCAAGCTGCCGTTATGCGCGGAGATGTGCTCCACCAAAGCGCTATTGGCCGGTGACGGCGACATGGTGGCCGGAATTTATCGGCAGCGTGTGTTAAAGCGTGGTGGTAGGGAGAGGACCTGGGGTTGGGAAGCCGCTTACGCGCCTGCGTAAACATGAGTCAAGGGGGGGAGGTCCCTCGCGCTCCCCCTCCCTTGACGTTCATTTAACTACCGTTGCGCTACGTGGAGCGTGGCGGATGCTGCATTAAGGAGTATCCGTATGTTCAAGAACACTGCAGCCATCCTTGTGATCGCACTGGTGGCCGGAATATTGAGCGGTTGTTGGGAAGATACTGATGTCACCGTCCATGAGCCGGGTGCTTACAAGGGCGCGGCCGACCCGTTACTTGCACAGGATTCCGGTGCACGCGCGAAATTGCTTGACGAGCGTTTTAATCTTGTACAGATGGACCGCTAGTAGCGGCACCACTGTCGGAGGATACTGAAGAATGGCAACAATAACCCACTCCCGGAAAAAAGTCAGAAAATCGATGCGCTCGCGGACGATGATCTGGTCATTGGCGATTATCGTAGTTAGCGCAATGGTGTTACCGGCCGCCAGCTATCTATTGAGCAGTTATGTTTATTCCGGTATCGGCGCCGCGCAGGCACAAGTTACCGATCAGAACACGAATCAACGCTCCAATTTTTGGCGTGCCGTGCGTGAAGGGAATACCGGCTATAGCGCGGTCCAAGGCCCGGAGGCCGGAACGTTAATCAATAACGGTGGACAGAACTGGCGGCAGCAACGCAACGGCCTGATCGCGAATTACGGTGGCTGGCTGCTCATTATTTCGCTTTTCACAATTACGATGTTTTACCTGTATCGCGGGCGCGTAAATATCGATAAGCCTGCGTCCGGAGCTACGGTGCCTCGATGGTCACTGATCGAACGCACCATGCACTGGTATACGGCGGTCTTGTTTATCGTATTAGCCATAACCGGGCTCAGTCTGATGTTCGGCCGTGTGGTATTAATTCCGTTACTCGGAGCGAAAGGGTTTGCGTTGTGGGCTTCATTTTCCATGGCGCTACACAACTATCTCGGCCCGTTTTTCGCGATCGGCGTGGTATTGATTCTTATCATATGGGTTCGTCACAATCTACCCAGTGCGACCGACGTTAAGTGGTTTACCAGCGGCGGCGGATTGAAGTACGACGTCCACCCGAGCGCCGATAAGGCTAACGCCGGCGAGAAAGTCTGGTTTTGGATTGTCATACTGGTGGGTGGTGTTGCGGTCTGCATCAGCGGCTTCGTGCTGGACTTTCCAATTTGGGGGCAAACTCGCGAAGTCATGCAGCTTGCAAATTTGGTGCACGGCATTGCAGCATTGATCTGGATCGCGGTATTTTTTGGGCATGCCTATATTGGTACGATCGGCACCGAAGGTGCGTTGGACGGCATGACAACGGGACGCGTCAGCGCCGAGTGGGCTCATCAACACCACGATATATGGTATGACAAGGTCAAGCACCTAGAGGAAGCCACACCGCGTACGGTTTCAGGGGGAACGGTACCAAGCAGTAGTAGTAGCGGCTAGGCGACTCGAACTTAGACACAGCGGTATCCAACCACCTCTACTGTAAGCCGTTACAGTAGAGGTGTTTTTTTGAATCCTGAACACTGTCTCCGATTACAATGAAGCGATTTCCCGTTACCGTAAAGGACAGTATGGAGGCCAGTGGGGCGACGACGACCTGCATCGCCGTGCAAATCGATTCAGGAGCATGGGAAACGGCCATCTTTTTTCAGGTGGGTGGTCCGGAAAGCAAGATGGATCGCCGTATCTTGGCGCGGACCACGGAACCGATTCCCGCCAGTATCGAAGCTGACCTTATCGAACATGAGGCGGCCACGGTTGTGCTGCTTCGGCTCGAAGTGCAGACCGATGTCGACGATCCGCTGGTCGGTGAAATTTTGGTGGCTCCCGGTCATGCCGAATCGCAGTTTGAGGCGTTGAAGTGTTTAACGCGGCAGCAGCGGTTGCTGTGGTTTTTTGGTGATCGAGCGTATTGGATCATTCATTCACAACAAAACCGCTGGGGTGACGCCGAACGTGCTGGGTTTACACAATTGCTCGCCGACGTGACCCATCACGACGCGTTGATTCGGGTAACGGGGCGTTACGACGCCAATGCCGCGTTGCAGTCGATTGTTGCCAACTACGAGCTGCGTGAGGGCGCGATGCGAACCGAGTATCAGGTAAGTCGTAGTTCCATTGTCAAATCGGGAAACTGAGATTCGCGGTCGGTCGATATAACTATTGGGGACGATTTGACCCGATGACTTGTGTACTCCAAATCATTATCGAGATCTGTATAGTTTGGCTGTGACGATTCGGGAGCGAATAACTAATTGATGGCAGTTACTCGAGCTGCAATACCCGGGATGCGATCTATGCGCGGCAGCGCTGCACGTCGTTGGTTATGGATTCCGTTATTGATGTTGTCTGTATGGCCAACAGCATGGAGTGGCCAAGCGGAATTTTTACAGGCGATAAAGAATCGCGACGCCGATGCGATCGGTACTAATCTGGTCGGTGTTGGCGATGTAAACATTGCCACCGAGGATGGCCGTACTGCGCTGATGGTGGCGGCAAAACACGGCGACCTCGAGTTGGTGCGGCGCTTGGTGCAGGCCGGCGCTGATGTTAATCAACGCAGTCAAAATGGTGGCACACCGCTTATGTATGCATCGATCGAAGGCAATTTCAACACGATCGAATATCTGGTAACGCAAGGAGCTGAGATCGATGTTACGGCAAAACTTGGGTGGAGTGCGTTGATGATCGCCGCCAGTAAGGGTCACTCAGCCGCTGTGACCACCTTGCTTGAGGGGGGTGCGAACCCAAATACCAGCGATGTGTACGGTTGGACCCCGCTAATCCGCGCGGCTTACCAAGGCAAGCGGGCGGCAGTCGCCGCGTTGTTAGCGAGTCCTGCCACCGTTATCGATGCGCAGGACGATCGGGGTGCTACGGCATTGCACCATGCGGCGGCGCGCGGTTATCCGAGAATCGTTGATTTATTAGTCGCCCACGGCGCGCGGCTCGAAGCAGCGGATACCGAAGGTCGTACAGCGTTATTCAAGGCTAAGACGAACGGGCACCGCGGCATTGAGCGAATGTTAGAGGACGCCATTTCGCGGCTTTAACCCGGATATTTCACGAAGGCGGACCATGCACCAGGAATCTCCTCAATATTTGAAGCGGATACCCGTGGTGTTACGGTACGGGGCTTGCGCACAGTTTGTCCTGTTCGGATTCAGCCGATCGACGGTTTTCGGCTTCGCCTCTAACCGCCCTACGCCCAATTTCCCCTGAGACCCGAACCCCTCATGAAGTATCCGCGTTAGAACCGCTATGACTGCAGATCGCAATCACGGCGTCGGTCGCCGCCGCTTTATGCGCACCTGTGTTTCCGCCGCGGCCGCGGTCACTGCGAGTCCGGGCGTATTAGCCCAGCAGGGCGGCGGTATGAAACCCTACGAACGGGTAACCCTCGTCGATGCTGACGGCCAGCCAATGCGAGCGGATCAATTGGCGGCCGGCGAATGTTATGTGTTTTATTATCCATACGTGACCACACCGTGTTTTCTGATGAATTTGGGAAAGCCGACCGACAGCGACGTGACCTTAAAGACCGAGCAGGGAAGTAGCTACCGGTGGCAGGGTGGTGTAGGACCGGAGCGGTCGATTGTCGCTTTTTCCGCGATATGTGCCCATATGATGACTCACCCGACTCGAACCGTTAGCTTTATTAACTATCGGCATAAACAGGTACGATTTGTTAATAGCAACAAACAACAGTCGGAGCGCTCCCAAGTAATCTATTGTTGTTCTGAGCGCAGCGTATATGATCCCGCCCAGGGAGCGAAGGTTTTGGGTGGACCCGCACCGCAGCCATTGGCCGCGATTCACCTGGAATACGATAGCGCTGTGGTTGGCCTGCAAGCGCTCGGCACCTACGGTGGTGAATTATTCGATAAATTCATAAACACGTTCGAGTTTCGTCTTGCCTTGGAATTTCGGGTTACGAATATCAGCCAACGTGTTACCGGTACGACTACGGTAATTCCCAGCGGCGAGTTTTCCCAAACGCGAATAATGTGCTGACCGGATGAGGTCGCCTCGGTAACGATTCTAACGTCGCGATCATCTACGGTGTGTCGCGACGCTCGGCAATGGCGTTTTTCAGGCGCTGGACAATGTCGTTCGCACCGACCGCACGCGCCGCTTGCATGGCGGTCCATCCATCGTGGGCTTCGATAGCGGGGTCGGCGCCCGATCGTAACAATATTTCGACAACATCCAGGTAGCCGAGGTTAGCGGCAAACATTAGCGCGGTATTTCCCGTCGTTTCCGCGCCGGTATTGACCTCGGCTCCGCTTTCCAGCAAAAAACGCACTGTCTCAGTGTGTCCGCCGCGGGCCGCGAGCATTAGCGGAGTCTCGCCGTGCTTGCTAGCTTGATTCGGATCCGCGCCGCGCGTAATCAACTCCACGACAAGTTGATCTAGGCCAAGTGCGGCGGCACGACCCAAGGCATTATCGCCATTGCCCATACGTCTGCCAATCGAGCTCCCATTATCCAGCAACAAAGCGACGATGCCTGCCATATTTCGCTCTACGGCAAGTAGTAATGGCGATTGGCCGTCGGTCGTGGCGGTTTCCGGGTTAGCACCGTTTAGCAGTAGCGTCTCAATGATGGGCATACTGCCTGCGTCGATTGCAGCGAGTAATGCGGTCCAGCCGTCGTGGGCCTGTGTATTCACATCGGCACCAGCCGCGATTAAATCCACCACCGACGGCAACCCGGTCGGCTCCGCCGCAACCTCCATTAACACCGTGTTGCCACGCAGTCCGTCGGTGCTGTTGGGGTCTGCTCCGTGTGTAAGCAGCAGGTAAACTATTTCGGTTTGTCCGCGATCTGCAGCGATGAGGAGTGGCGTTTCACCGCGCTCCGCGCTCCGCATGTCGAACTTCGCTCCGTGTTCGAGCAACTGCCGCGCGATGTCGATATTACCGCTCGCAGCAGCATGCATGAGCGCCGTCCAGTTGTCGCTCGACTTGGCGTTGGCGTCGGCGCCACGGTCGAGTAGGAGTTCGGTAATTTTCGAATGGCCGTGACGGGTCGCGAGGATCAGCGCGGTATCGTGTCGTGCACGCCCGTCCTTGGCCTCGATACTTGCGCCATGTCGAAGCGCGTAACGCACGAGGTCCAGCCGGCCGGCCTCGGTGGCCATGAGCAGCGCTTGGTCAGCCACCCGTTGCTCATGGTCGACGGGGCTTGGTGCGGGAGCGTGGTGATGAGCGTCACTGGTGGTGATGAACAGCACAGCACAACCCATCGCGAGCACGCTGCGCGGCACCAATTCAAGACAAAGTTGTGCCCAATGCGCCGATTGGCGATTCAGTTTAGCCGCGCTATCGTGTTGACCGATAGGAATTAATCGACGGCCGAGAAACATATTTGCGATAGTTCGGTATTCTCGACGCATTGCACCATCTGACCACACATTGCGATGAACCCCTCGTCGTAGTCGAAACTGTAGGCATCCATCATCAATTTGAGTTGCTGCAGTTCGTGTCGTGTCAGCGTAAGTTGTGTGTGTTTGCCGCTTTCCAGGTTTCCCAACTGAAAGTGTTCATTAACATCCGCGAGCGCGTACTCACCATCCTGGTATTCATGAACGAGTCGGCTGACTGCATCGATTTCGCAGTATATCCCGGGAATTACTAATGGTATTTCGACATCGTTCGGCAGTTTGTAGTATTCGCCAACACGAATCTGCCGTGAGCTGCCGTCGTCAGTAACGATATTTGCAGAACCGTCGGCGTCGAGTGATTCCAGAGTCCCGGTGATTCGATCTTCGTTTAGATTGATGGATATCCGTTCGCCGATGCCATCGACGCGTTGTTGCCATGATTTTAGAATGCCTGCTAAACCCGTTTCCGCCCATTTGTTTATCGAGGCTAAAAAGTGTTTGGCGTAATCTTCCAACAGGCTCGGTGGGTCGATATCGGTCAACCCTTCCGCGTCGATGATGCTCACCGCATCGATATCTTGATCTTGCGGATAGGTCGCGATGTTGACATGGGCTGCGAGCACTACCCATTCATAATGAGCGTCGCGCTGTGAGGACGTCGCGAGCATAACACCCGCTACTTTATCGTAATTGAGGATGATGTCGTTCGGCCAACGGTAACGCAGCGACACGCCCGGCGATAAGCGGACTGCGATCGCATTACCAAGACTCAGCGCGGCGACGAAATTCAATTCGGGAGTTATTGCGGTCGAAAAGTCGGGGCGCAAAATCATTGCGCAATGCAGATTACCGGATCCCGGCAACCAGCCGCTTTCGCCACGCCAGCGCGTGCCGGATTGATTTTGCGCCCAGATCAAAGTTCCTTCGTCGGCGCCGCTCTCAGCGCGGCGTATGGCTTCATCGAGTACTGTGTCTACGGTGTCTAATGCGACGACTTCGTAGACGCTGGGTATTTGCAGCTTTGAATTCATTGTCTACGATACGTCGGTTAGGGTTTCTCTGTTAGAGTACTAGTCTAGCGACCACAGTGTTGCGGCGCTACCAAACCGTGAGATTCGATACGATAATTGCGACCGGTCGACGGTATCATGGCTACAGACAATTTATTCTGGTCGTTGCCGTGGTGTTTGGTTTGGCCTCGTCGCCATTACCGGCCGCATACGAGAGCGAGACGCGGGCACGTACCTTTATTGATCAGGCGTGCCACTCGGCCGACGTCGAGACCTGGATCAGTGGTCTCGACGCCGTGCGTAGCGTTAATCGTGCGCCAATTGTTGCCAATGAGCACACTGTAGGCGAACGTATTCAGATCGACTTCGAGGATGGCGATACGATTTACCTCGAACGATTCGCTCCGGCGGGTCGATTACAACGCCTTGCGCTGCAATACGATGAACGCATAGCAGATCGATCTCGACCTGTCGCGATGTTGGTAAGTAGCGCCGATTGCAAGGTTCAACAAGCGCGGCGCTTGGTCTACGACGGCGGTGTGCCGCTCCGGGTCGAAGAGTTGGCCGCAAACGGCCTAAGTATCGTGGCGGAACATTTACTTAACCCACCAGTACCAATCGGCAGCGACCCCGGTGGCACGCCGGTTGCCGTTGTCGATTCCGGGGTGAATTACTTATTACCGGAAATCAATACGCGGCTCGCGCGAGACGCCGATGGGGTGCTGTGGGGCTTTGATTATTGGGAGTTGGATGCCCGGCCGTTCGATGCGCACCCGACGCGCTCAATTTTTTTTCCGCAACGCCATGGTACGCAAACAGCAAGTTTGCTGCTACAGGAGGCTGAGGTCGTGCGGCTCGTGCCGTATCGCTACCCGCGCCCGGATATGCAACGCATGCGGGAACTCATCGATGACGTAGCGCGCCGCGGCATTCGCATCGTCAATATCTCGATGGGGGGCGAGCGCCGCGACCAGTGGCAGGCTTTCGAGGACGCGGCCCGGGCGCAACCGCAGATTCTTTTCATTGTATCCGCGGGTAACGATGGTCGTAACATTGACGAGTACCGGGTGTATCCCGCCGCGTTAGAACTCGATAACCTCATTACCGTTACCTCAGCGGATGACCGTCGCAATCGACCGGCGCCTGGGTCCAACTGGGGCCCTAAAACCGTTGATTTTATGGTGCCGGCGGAAAATATGATTACTGCCGGATTCGATGGCCACGCCCGTCTCGTGTCGGGGTCGAGCTACGCGGCCGTTCGTGTATCTGCGTTCGCCGCGTGTTTATTGGACAGGCATCCTCTGTGGGCTGTACCGCAAGTAATAGCGGCGCTCGAGGCCGTGGCGGATCGCACCAGCGCTGGAAAATACGTTCGCTATGGCTCGTTACCGGATCCAGTCGAATTCAGACGCGGGAACTGCATGCCAGAACCGCAGGCCGTGGGTGAGGCGCGTGTGTATCCGCTAACGACGGCCATGACGGAGGCTGCCAGCCACCGCTTGCAACCGAGCTATGTAACGGTGCAGGGATCAGGTTGGGATGTCGAAGCAATTCGCGCCGCCGTGCGTGGCGCGGCAGCAATACTAGGGCAGTGCCGAATCGAACTGCCGTTATCGTATTTGCATGTGTTCGAAGCACCCGCGCGGTATCGCTATTTTCATATCGCGACCGCAAACCGATTGGCGCGCGCTACCGCTAGCCAACGGCCCGTAGTGTATTTTATGAAAGACACGTTGCAGGAAATTGCATTTGGAGGCGAGGCATTTGGACGCAGCAACAGTCGCGAACACCCCGCTTTGCGCGATACCGTCTGGATTATGCGCGATTCGGGTCAACCCGGCATCATGTTGGCCCATGAACTGTTTCATATCCTGAGCGACAGCGGCGCTCATCAAAATAACCCCGATAATCTTATGTACGCAGATAGCGGAGAATCGAATCGCACACTCACCCAGGCCCAGTGCCAACAAGCGATTGACAATGGTGTGGCGAACGCACTGCTGGCGCGGCTGTAGCCCGGATAATTCACGAAGGCGGACCATGTACCCGAAATCTACTCAATATTTGAAGCGGTTCGCCGTGGTTTTAAGGTCGGGGCTTACGTACAGTTTGTCCTGTTCGGATTCAGGAAAAATCGGGCGTCGTATTCGGCACGATCCCCCTTGATCCATAGCTACGGCTATGGATCTTCGGACGATCGCACCGACTACTTAGCCCAATTTCCCCTGAACTCCGAACCCTTCATGAATTATCCGGGTTAGCTCTTCGTATTTAGTTCGTCTGGCCCCCACAAGCGCAGATCGCTATGGTCTGCGCCGCTAGGCCGAACAACCCGTAAGTTTTCAACGATTCCCTCGTCAGAAAATTCCCGCTGTATCGCCACCAGAGTGTGGAGCGGATGTTCGCACAGGCTGGCGGTATACGCGGCTTCCTGCTCCGCCATCGGTGCGGCTTGTGCTATGTCGGGTGCGCCAAAATGCGCAACGAATTGGGTGGCGAGCAGTTCCACTACACGGCAGTATTCCAGGTCGTCGATCTCGGTCACCTCGGCGACGGTACTCCAACCCAGACTATCGGTGCCGAGAAAGCCCGTGCGAAATGATTGTAATCGTTTGCCAGATAGTGAATCGGGGTCGTCATCCAGAAATGCGAATGAACCGGTCACGGCCCACTCGCCGGGCCGGGCGGCGTATTCGTATACATGGGTATCTGATTCGTCGAGTCGAATCACACGAAGAAACCGTTTTGACATTGATGATCTGGGCCGCAATCAACCGTCAGTCGCGCAATTCTAGCACCGAAGATGACATCTCACGCGTCATCAATACCGCGGACGTCGGACAATATTCACGAAACTCCTTGGTGTTTCGAATCGGTGGAGGCGCATGATCCCGAGGTATTTCTTTAAAACCCATGGTGGCGAAATAATTCGTTGCGGTTTCCGTCAACAGGTACAGCGAGCGAATCCCGAGTGTGCTGGCATAGTAAAAACACGCGTCGCAGAGTTGCTGGCCGACACCGAGCCCGCGGGCCGATTCGGCAACCGTGACCGAGCGCAACAACGCCACTTCGCCGTAGCGTTCGAACCCCGCGAGGCCGATCAGCTGATCGGAATGCCGAGCCAGAAAGAAGCTCTCGAGATGCGGGCCGATATCGGCGTAGGGCAGTTCGGCGGCGCGCAACAAGCTCTGGCACTCGGCCATCCTGGTCGCCGCAGGAATGATATCTATGTCGTTACGCGACGTCATCAACGCGCGCGGCTTCCCATGCTAGTATGGCTTGTTTCCGGGTTGGCCCCCAACGGTAGTTGCCGATTACCCCGGTGCTACGAATAACTCGATGGCAGGGTATGAGGTATGCGATTGGGTTGCGCGCGACCGCACTTGCGACCGCACGCGTGCTTCGCGCGCACCCCGCGCGTCGCGCCAACCCCTGGTAGGATACGACTGTGCCAACGGGTAATTCCAGTAACGCGCGCCATACTTGGATTTGAAAGTTGGTGCCTTTGAGATCGAGCGTGAAACGCGCTCCCGTGTCGGTGCCGCGAAAAATTCGGTCGACGGTGGTGGCGGTGGCCCGTTCATCGGTCATGAATCGTGCGTTTGGCCATTCGTCTTGCAGTTCGCGCACGGCGGATTGGGTTCCCCCGTCCTGCGCAAAACTAAACCAGCATACCCCCTTGTCGGTAATTCCGATTACGCATAATCCGAACGTACATCGGTGGATGCCGTATTTAATCGTCATTCCAGTACCACCGGTTTTTCTTTGTGCCGGTGACATGGCATAGACGTTAATAAACAATTCGTGCAATCGGCTTGGGCTCGACAAACCACCCGCATAGGTCGCGTCAAGGGTCGTGGTGGATTCTTGCAGCAGCGAACTCGTGTATTGCGCGGTGAGATACTGCACGAACCGCTTGGGAGAAATTCCGGCCCAGCGGCGAAACAGTCGTTGAAAATGATACTCGCTCAAATCCACGGCACGTGCCACCTCACGCAACGGCGGCTGTTCCTTATAATGTTCATCCAGATAACGAATGGCTTGTTCGACTCGTTGATAATCGGTTGTGCCGGTGTCGGCGGTGGCGTTGGGCTGATTTGAAATTGGCATGGGCTCAGTTCGTGGTTACCGGTTTGGACCGGCCGCTGTTGCGGTAGGTTCACGACATATTACTGGTTTGGCGCCCGCGAACAATCCGAATCTTGCGCAATTTGATCCTGCTCGACATCCAGCAGGGACTCGAAACTTACTTTCATATCAGGACGTTATGACAATCTCGCGAATCGAATGTGCGAATCATTCACCGCGTCGTGTGGCAATCGCGTAGTTCTGGTAAAGGGCGACCACCCTTCGGATTGCCAATCGGGTTGGCCGACAACGGTCATATAGTCAACAATGCCGGGAACCGAGTCGTGAATGAATAATCCAGATTAGCCCGACCTCTTGACGAATCATCCGGGTTAAAATTCCGGCCGAATAGAAACCAACAGGAGAAACCGAATGGCAGATAGTTTGCCTAACCACGCACAGGTCGTCGTCATCGGCGGCGGCATCGTGGGTTGCAGCGTCGCGTATCACCTTGCCAAATTGGGTTGGAAAGACACCATAGTGCTGGAGCGTATGCAGATCGCCTGTGGTACCACGTGGCACGCCGCGGGTTTGGTCGGGCAATTGCGCGCGACCCAGAATCTAACCCGATTGGCCCAGTATACCTGTGACTTGTTCGCTACTCTTGAGTCAGAAACCGGGCAGGCCACAGGATTCAAACAAAACGGATCGTTGTCGGTGGCGCCAAATCGGGAACGATTCGAGGAATTACGGCGTGGCGCGTCGATGGCCAGTTGTTTCGGACTTGAAGTCGATGTCATCAGTCCCAGTGAGGCGCAAGCGTTGTACCCGATGCTCAATATCGACGATATCGAAGGTGCCGTGTTTCTTGCCAAAGATGGGCAGGTCAATCCTATCGATGTTACTCAGGCGTTAGCAAAAGGTGCGCGCCTGAACGATGTGCGAATTTTCGAGAACACCAAGGTGACCTCTATACAAAGTAGCGCAGGGCGGGTGACTGGCGTCACCACTGCCCAGGGCGCCATTAGCGCTGAATACGTGGTCAACTGCGGCGGGATGTGGGCGCGTGACGTCGGACGGATGTGTGGTGTCAATGTGCCGTTGCATGCCGCGGAGCATTTTTATGTTGTGACCGAACCCATGCCCGGGCTCGATGGATCGTTGCCGGTGTTGCGCGATCCGGAAGGCTATGCCTATTACAAGGAAGACGCCGGAAAGTTGCTGGTAGGGGCGTTTGAGCCGAATGCCAAACCATGGGGCATGGACGGCATTCCGGAAGATTTTTGTTTCGATGAGTTGCCGGAGGATTGGGATCATTTTGAACCGGTCCTGCACAACGCGTTGCACCGGGTACCTAATCTGGAACAGGCCGGGATTCAGACATTCTTTTGTGGGCCTGAAAGTTTCACCCCCGATAATCGATATTATTTGGGTGAAGCACCGGAACTTAAAAACTTTTTTGTCGCGGCCGGGTTTAACTCGATCGGTATTCAGTCATCGGGCGGCGCCGGAAAAGTTATTGCTGAATGGATGGTTGCCGGGCACCCGCCGCTGGATATTTGGGATGTCGATATACGTCGCGTATTGCCGTTTCAAGGCAACGCCCGTTACCTCAAAGAGCGCACCACCGAAGCGCTGGGGTTGTTGTACGCGATGCACTGGCCGTTTCGGCAGGTCGAGTCGGCGCGACCGGTACGCTGCTCGCCGCTGCATGACCGTCTCGCGAGCCACGGCGCCTGTTTCGGAGAAACCCTAGGTTGGGAGCGGGCCAATTGGTTTGCAGTCGATAGTGTAACGCCGGAGTATGAATACTCTTATGGCCGGCAGAACTGGTTCGAATTTTCCGCGGCCGAACATCGTGCCGTGCGCGAAAATGTCGGGTTATTTGAGCAGACTTCGTTTGCGAAGTTTCAATTGCAAGGACGTGATGCGTTGGCGGTGCTGCAACAAGTGTGCGCAAACGATGTGGAAGTGCCGATTGGTAAGCTCGTTTATACGCAGTGGCTCAATGAGCGCGGTGGTATCGAAGCCGATCTTACGGTGACCCGGGTGGCCGACGATTGTTTCTTTATCGTCACCGCGGCTGGAACCCAACGCCGCGACTTCCATTGGCTGCAAACTCGTATTCCGTCCGATTCCCACGCGGTGTTGACGGATATTACATCCGCTTATGCCGTACTTAGCGTCATGGGACCGAATGCTCGGCAGTTACTCGCGCCGTTGACTCCTGCCGATCTGTCAAACACCGGATTTCCGTTCGGCACTTCCCAGGAAATCGAGTTGGGCTACGCGCTGGTGCGCGCATCGCGAATCTCGTTTGTCGGGGAACTCGGTTGGGAGCTGTATATTCCTACGGAATTTGCAACCGGAGTTTACGACACGATTGTCGATGCAGGGAGTTCCTTAGGTATGCGTCATGCCGGCTACCACGCGTTGAACTCATTGCGCATGGAGAAGGCCTACCGTCATTGGGGGCACGATATTACCGTTGAGGACTCGCCACTGGAGGCGGGTTTAGGTTTCGCCGTGGCGCTCGACAAGCCCGGGGGGTTCATTGGGCGCGATGTGCTGCTGCAGCAGAAACAACATCCATTAAAACGTCGCATGGTGCAGTTCGTGTTGGACGATCCGCGACCGATGTTGTATCACGAAGAACCGATATGGCGCGATGGAGTTCGCGTTGGTCGCACCACTTCCGCCATGTATGGCCATACTCTCGGTGCGTCGGTGGCGCTAGGTTATGTCGAGAATGACGAAGCCGTGAGCGCCGACTATATCAACGCCGGTAGTTATGAGATCGAGGTAGGCGGCGAGCGATTTTCGGCGCGTGCATCGTTGCGGCCCATGTATGACCCGAAAGCCGAGCGCACCAAATTATAGAGGCCGATATTCGGTCGAAGGAGAGCCACGGTGACTGAACCGCTATTTCGCGAAGACCCTTATCTGAAATCCTGCAACGCAACGGTACTCTCGGCCGGCGTGGACGGTATATGTGTGGATCGCACGGTATTTTATGCGATGGGTGGAGGCCAACCCGGAGATACGGGAAAAATTGTGCGTGCCAACGGCGATACGATTCGCATTACCGATACCCGGAAAGCGGCGGACAGTAGCGCAATTCTACATGTACCGGCCGAGCCCGAAGCGTTACCGGTGGCCGGCGAATCCGTGCACATGACAATCGACTGGGAGCGGCGCCACCGTGTTATGCGCATGCACAGTTGTATGCATTTATTATGCGTAGTGATTCCGGCGCCGGTGACGGGCGGTTCCATCAGCGACGGCCGTGGCCGGCTCGACTTCGACCTCCCGGAACCGCCTGACAAAGAGCAAATCACCGCCGAGCTCAACGCGCTGATCGCCCAAAATCGGCCGCGGCGTTTACGTTGGATTACGGATGAGGAAATGGCACAGCAGCCGGAGTTGGTGCGCACCATGTCCGTACAACCACCGTCGGGTGCAGGGCGCGTACGTCTAGTGGAATTCGACGGCATCGACCTGCAACCCTGCGGTGGCACCCATGTCGCATCGACCGGTGAAATCGGTCGGGTGCGGGTCGCGAAGATAGAAAAGAAGGGTAAGCATAATCGTCGGGTTATCGTCGAATTTGCCGACAACGAAGCGCTTTAACCTTACGTGCAATGCCCAGTTCTTAAAAGTCGTGGACGCTGGCGGCAACGGGGTGAACTAGCCCGGATCATTCACGAAGGCGGACCATGAACCAAAGATCTTCCCAATTTTTGAACTGGTTAAGTTACATATTGAGCCACTTGGCCTCAGTACAGTTCGTCCTGTTCGGAGTTCCCGGAAAAATCGGGCGTCGCATTCGGCACGATCCCCCTTGATCCATAGCTACGGCTATGCATCCGCGGACGATCGCACCGACTACTTAGCCCAATTTCCCCTGAACTCCGAACCCTTCGTGAATTATCCGGGTTAGCCCGGTTACCCCGCGTCCTGCGCCACGCCAAGTACGATCACCGTATACCAAACCTCGTAGAGCCCGGGGCGTGCGCTTGTTCACGGCGCAATATATTGTCAGAATTCCCCTCCCGATTCCGGCCACACGCAGCGCTGAGACGCCGAGGCTGGTTTAATCGCGGGACCCACGACGTCGCCTGTACACTATCATCGCCGTGCGGATTCCGACCTCTGGACCGAAATATCCGTGAATGCTGAAACTGCAAAAGTAAAAATTTATCGAGGTCTGAAAGACATTTGCTTCGACCGTTCGCCGACCACGTTGATCGACGGTAAGGCCGGTGAACTGCGTTATCGTGGTTATTCGATTCACGACCTCGCCGAACACTCCAGTTTTGAGGAGACCGCTTACTTACTGCTTAACGGGGAGCTGCCGAGCAAAGTCGAGCTCGCGTCGTTTTCGAAGCAGTTGATCGACGCACGCAGTTTGCCAAAGCCGATTTACGAGGTGATCGATTTGGTCAAAGATGCGCACCCTATGGATGTGTTACGGACCGCGGTTTCTGCGCTCGCGACGTTTGATGACGAGACCACGGATAACTCGCCGGAGGCGACTCGGCGCAAAGGTATACGCTTGACCTCGCAAGTCCCTTCCATCGTTGCCGGTCACCACCAAATCTGCAATGGTCGCGAACCAATCTCACCCAGTAACCGGCTCGGCCACGCCGCGAATTTCTTGTATATGCTGAAGGGTGAAGAACCGAGTATCAACGCGGCGCAGCTCATGGATACCGATATGGTGCTGCACGCAGAACACGGTTCCAACGCCTCGGCGTTCACAGCGCGAGTCGTGACCGGAACCGATGCGAATTTGCATGCGGCGATTACGGCCGCGATCGCGGCATTGTCCGGACCGGCACATGGCGGGGCCGCCGAGAATGTCATGCGCATGGCGCAGGAGATCGGCGATCCTGCCAATGCAGCAGAATATGTAAGACGCCGTCGCAAGAACCGGGAGGCGATCATGGGGTTCGGACACCGCGTGTATCGCACAGAGGATCCACGGGCTCGGCATATGCGCGATGGCGTCAAGCGCCTATCGGAAGAGGTGGGCGACCCGACTTGGCATGAAATTCTGCAGGCGGTGGTCGATGCGATGAAACCGTATGCGCGCCACGGGGTAAACGTGAACGTCGATTTTTACGCCGGGGTTGTGTATTTTCTAATCGGTATCCCCGCCGATTTGTTTGTGCCGATTTTTGCGGTCGGTCGGGTGCCGGGTTGGACGGTGCAGGTGTTGGAGCAGATGGAAAACAATATTCTGATTCGCCCGCGATTGCACTACACGGGTCCGGCGGCACGTGACTACGTGCCGATCGAGCAGCGTTGAGTCGTGGTCTAGTCGGCCTGCGTCACCGCGACCGTCACCGTATCCACAATATCCTCGACCGTCGCACCGCGCGATAGATCGCTGACGGGTTTGGCGAAACCTTGCAGGAATGGGCCAATAGCGCGGGCATTAGCCATGTATTGGGTTAGCTTGTAGGCGATATTACCCGATTCCAGCGATGGAAAAATCAATACGTTGGCCTGACCTGCGACGGAACTATCGCGATTGACC
>CAXMMZ010000162.1:0-11949 GCA_964194565.1 Arenicellales bacterium | reverse complement strand
ATTGGCTGGGGGAGAGGGATTCGAACCCCCGCTGGCGGAGTCAGAGTCCGCAGTCCTACCACTAGACGATCCCCCAAACGAGTGAGATTCGTGAACAGTATCGAGTAGCCGAACGGACCGGTCAAGCCGGGCTTGGCCCCGGCGGCGTACCGACCAGGACTTCCACGGTCGTGCTGTGGAGATTGGAAGCCCTTGGGGTGTTAGACGCTGCGGATTAGCGCTTCGAGTATTGCGGGCGCTTACGGGCTTTGTGAAGGCCTACTTTTTTACGTTCGACTTCACGAGCGTCGCGGGTTACGAAACCGGCCTTGCGTAACCGGCCGCGCAGAGTTTCGTCGTATTGCATCATCGCCCGCGTAATGCCGTGACGAATCGCGCCGGCCTGACCGCTACCGCCGCCACCGGCGACCGTAACGGTAATATCAAAATGGTCGACAAGATCGGCTGTAACCAACGGCTGGCGCACAACCATTCGTGCGGTTTCACGTCCGAAATATTGATCTAACGGACGCCTATTTACTGTTATCTGGCCATTTCCGCGGCGCAGATAAACCCGCGCGCTGGAAGATTTACGGCGCCCGGTGCCGTAGTACGTATCGATTGTCGCCATTAAACGTTAGATCTCCAATACTTTCGGTTGCTGTGCGTGATGGCAATGATCGGTTCCGGCATACACACGCAGTTTGCCGTACATCTCACGGCCCAGCGGATTCTTCGGCATCATACCCTTCACCGCTGCCGCGATAATACGTTCCGGGTGCGTCGCGCGAACCCGTTTGACAGTGGCGCTTTTTATTCCACCCGGATAACCGGTATGGTGGTAATACACCTTGTTCGCGTCCTTATTACCGGTCAGCCGAACCTTATCGGCGTTAATGACGACAATATAGTCGCCGGTGTCGACGTGGGGGGTGTACTCCGGCTTATGCTTGCCGCGCAATCGGCGGGCAATCTCAGTCGCTAGGCGTCCGAGCACCTTGTCCGCAGCGTCGACCACATACCAATCGCGGCGAACGGTTTCGGGTTTGGCGGAATAGGTTTTCATCGTGCTCGTGACTGCTATCTGTGCCCGGAATTTGGGACCGCGGATGGTACAAGAGCCGCTTCGAACTTACAAGTTGGCCCGGAGATTTCATGAAGGGTTCGGGTTAGCGTAGCGAAAAAAAAGGCGTGGCCCTTTCGCGCCACGCCCAAACCACCAAAGGAGGATGGAGGAGTCTTTCGGTATTACTCTAGCGCCGGCATCCCGTACCAACGCCTACCTGTTCAGTACTTCCGCGTATTATAATTATCTAATGTTTTAACGCGTTTGTCAAATTTCCTGTTCTGCCTGTGCACAAACTTTGTGCAATTCAAGCGGGGCGGGGGACACATTTCGGCCCGTTCGACGGCCTGCAGCACCAATTCCTCCGCTGCTACTTTACAGTCTAGTCGATATTTTCGAATCGAGTGTAAATAAATCTGAACGGATGTCCCCCAAATACAGTTGGATCCACTCAGATGCGTAGCCGCTCGACAATTCGACCGTGCAGCAGGTGCTCCTCGAATATCTCGTCCAAATCCTCGGTATCGACATAGGTATACCAGACCCCCTCTGGATACACGACGATCGTGGGCCCTTCTTCGCAACGGTCCATACATCCCGCCTGATTGATCCGCACCCTGCCTTCGCCGTGAATCCCGAGCTGCTTGGCCTTGATTTTCGCGTAATCACGCATTGCGACCGAGCCACTGCCAGCGCAGCAAACCCGTTCACCATCCCTCTTATTGACGCAGAAAAATACATGATGCCGGTAATAGGGCTCAGTCATAGGCGGTCCCGTCGTTGCATCGGGGTAATCTACGCATAAGTTTCGATAAAGAATTTAACCCGGCTAGGCGTCGATCGGTGCGACGAGTTCGACCCAATGCTTAATTGGCAGTGTAGCGGCACTTTGCAAATGCGCCCAACATCCGATGTTAGCGGTCGCGATCACAGCGGGCTGACCGACACACAACGCGCTAATCTTATTCTCGAGGAGCCGTCTCGACAACTCCGGCTGCAATAACGAATAGGTGCCGGCCGACCCGCAGCACAGGTGCGAGTCCGCCACGGGCGTCAGAACGTAACCCTGTTCGGCCAGAATGCGTTCTACGACACCCACTACGCTTTGTCCGTGCTGCAATGTGCAAGGCGACTGAAACGCGACACGCACGCCATCGCCTCGATTCAATGCGGCGTTCGATAAATTCTCCGCCGCCGCAATTTCGGCGATGTCCTTACACAGCCCGGTAACACGCTGCGCTTTGGCGGCGTATTGCGCATCATCGGCCAATATATAACCATATTCCTTAAGCATCGCGCCACAGCCGCTCGCGGTAATCGCGATGGCCTCTGTTCCGTTCTCGATATATGGCCACCAAGCATCGATATTCCGGCGCGCAAAGTTTTTGGCTTCATCGTGGGCGTCGAGATGCTGACTCACCGCGCCGCAACATCCTGCGTCCGGAACATCCACCGCACTGATGCCCAGTGCGCCAAGAAATCGCGCGGCGGCCGCGTTAATCTGGGGGGCCAACGACGGTTGCACGCACCCGGCCAACACTAACATTGAGCGCGAACGCGGTGACGGCCGTGCGGCCCGGTATACAGTGCGCATCGGAACCTTGTTGCGCAGGGAGGCCGGCAACAATGGGCGCAAGCCGCGCCCAATTTTCAGCAAGATTCCGAACCGTGACGGATACGGCAACACGAAGCGCAACGCGCGCCGGAAAATCCGCGTGGTCACGGGTCGAGGAACATGCCGCCGGACAACATCCCGACCGATATCTAGGAGACGGCCATACTCCACACCCGAAGGGCAAGTCGTCTCGCAACTGCGACAGGTCAAACAACGATCAAGGTGCAACTGCGTACGTGCGCTGACTTCGCCGCCTTCCAACATCTGCTTGATGAGATAGATACGACCGCGCGGGCCGTCTAATTCGTCGCCCAACAATTGATATGTCGGGCAGGTCGCGGTGCAGAAACCACAATGCACGCATTTTCGAAGGATCGACTCCGCGGTATCGCCGGCGGGTGTATTGCGAATGAATTCGGCGAGCTGGGTCTGCATCAGTCGGTGACTCAGTATTCCGCGTACATCCGCCCGGGATTGAAGATGCCGCCAGGATCAAAGGCACGTTTTAGATTGTGGTGCCAGTTCAGCAATGCGGGCGACAGCGGATGAAATATATCGCCGCGCCGATCACCGCCTCGAAACAATGTGGCGTGGCCGCCACAACGAGCGGCGGCGGCACGAATGTGTTCGGCGTTGGCACCGGTCTTGAGCCAACGTAACGAACCGCCCCAATCGATGAGCAGATCGCCTTCGACGTCCGGCGCGGGTGCGGCACACGCAACCGAGAGTCGCCATATCGGCCGCGGGTCGTTGAAAAAAGCGATCGACTGTTCGCCGAGCTGTCGCCAATAATCGTTCCCGTCCGGGTCCTCGTCAGCAGCGAGCGTGGCACGCGCGGCCGCCACACCAACCTCGGTGCCGGATAGCCGCAGCCGGAGGATTCCATCGACATGGCTCGCACCTGAAATTGGTAGTGGCTGGCGCGCCCACTCAGTGAACAAGTCAATTGCGCGATCTGCCGATACCGAGCAGCGCAGGGTCGTTTCCTGCTCGGGCGCCGGCAACACCTTCATCGATACCTCGGTGATGAGCCCCAATGTACCCAATGCTCCGGTCATTAGACGCGATACATCATAGCCTGCGACATTTTTCATGACCTGACCGCCGAACGATAATAATTCTGCGCGGCCATTAATACATTGAATTCCCAGCACGAAATCACGCACTGACCCACTATACGGGCGTCGTGACCCGGACAAGCCAGTTGCGACGATGCCACCGATCGTAGCGTTATCGCCAAACTGTGGTGGTTCGAAACCCAGCATCTGCCCCGCGGCATTGAGTTGTGCGGTCAGTTCTCGAAGCGGGGTACCAGCGCGCGCCGTGATAACGAGTTCACTCGGTTCGTGGGCCACGATACCGCTGTGTGCGGTTGTCGCCAACACTTCTCCGCTCGGCTCGCGGCCATAAAAATCCTTGCTGCCACCGCCGCGAATACACAACGGCGTGCCTGTCGCAGCCGCTTTCGCTATGACCTCCTGAATTCGCGTCAAGCCTTCAGACATATTCCATTGACCACGAAGCAATGATCGACGTCAAAAGCGCTCCAGATCCGGAAACGGCAACTCGCCGTGGTGCACATGCATCGCGCCAAATTCGGCACAGCGCGCGAGCGTCGGCACGGCTTTACCGGGATTCAATAAGCCGTTGCTGTCGAACGCGGCCTTGACGGCATGAAATTGCGCCAATGTCTTGCTATCGAATTGAATGCACATTTGGTCGATCTTTTCCACACCGACACCGTGCTCACCGGTAATCGTGCCGCCGACGTGGATACATAACTCGAGAATCTTTGCACCCAGCTTCTCAGTTCGTGCCAGCTCACCGGGCTCGTTACCGTCGTACAAAATCAATGGGTGAAGATTGCCATCACCGGCGTGAAATACGTTCGCAACGCGTTGTCCGTATTCACCAGACAATTCGGCGATGCGCCGCAGCACTGTGCCCAGATGGCGCCGCGGGATTGTTCCGTCAATACAATAATAATCGGGGGAGATGCGCCCAACAGCTGGAAACGCAGCCTTGCGCCCTGACCAAAAGCGCTCCCGTTCGCTGTCATCGCGAGCTACCCGCACTTCGGTGGCACCGAGTTCATTCAAAGCACGGCACACCTGCTCGATCTGCGCGTCCACCTCCGCCGCGGTACCGTCCAACTCGCAGAGCAGAATTGCCTCCGCATCTATCGGGTATCCCGCATGCACAAAATCCTCGGTCGCACGGATCGCCGGATTATCCATCATCTCCAATCCGGCCGGCAGGATTCCCGCGCCGATGATGCCCGCCACACCGTTGCCGGCCTGCTCGACGTCATCGAAAGCCGCCATGATTACCTTGGCCGTATCCGGCAGCGGTAGGAGTTTGACGGTAATTTCGACGATGATGCCGAGCATACCTTCGGACCCGGTCAATAGCGCCAGCAGATCGTAGCCGGCGCTATCTAACGCGTCAGCACCGACCGTGGCGAGTTGTCCATCGACCGACACGATATCGAGCTTGAGGATATTGTGTACGGTAAGGCCGTACTTAAGACAATGCACGCCACCAGAATTTTCGGCAACGTTGCCGCCGATCGAACACGCGATCTGCGAGGAAGGGTCGGGCGCATAGTAAAGGTTCAGTGCACGTACGCTATCCGAAATCGCGAGGTTGCGTACGCCCGGTTGCACGCGCGCCCATCGGTTATCGGGATCGATCTCTAGAATACGATTGAACTTTGCCAAACTTAACAGCACGCCGTCCGCTAACGGCAACGCGCCGCCGGACAGGCCGGTGCCCGCGCCACGCGCGACAACCGGCACACCGCGGGTGCTGCAGACACGCATTACTTGTTGGACTTGTTCTACTGTGTCCGGCAATACCGCCAGCATCGGCAACTGGCGGTATGCACTCAACCCGTCACATTCATAGGGGGCGAGATCTTCGCTTTCGCTGAGCACGGCATCGGCGGGTAGAAAGTCGCGAAACTCGGCGGCCAGCGAATCCCGCAAGGTATCCGTCGCGTGCGGTGTCGTATCGGTCCAAATTTTCGTCATCGTAATTGGGTTCGGGGCACAAATCGACGTCTATGCGACTCTATGGGCCGGCTCTCGGCCTGCAAAAATCGCGTCCAGATCATCCAGCATCATAAAACCCATAGCGGAGCGGGTTTCACGTGTCGCGCTGCCTACATGCGGCAGCAGAAACACGTTGTCGAGTTGCCGCCATATAGGGTCGATATGGGGTTCGTTATCAAACACATCGAGCCCGGCCGCGGCGAGCTTGCCGGACTGCAACGCCGCCACCAATGCCGTCTCGTCCACGATACTACCGCGCGCCGCGTTAACCACTATCGCGCCATCCGGTAACAGCGCCAAATTCCGTGCGCCGATAAGTCGCTCGGTCTCCGGAGTTGCTGGACAGTGCAATGCCAACACGTCGGAGACTGCCAACATCGTCTCAAGGTTTTCATGGTAGGTAGCGCCTGACTCGGTCCGCGCATCGAGCCGATGTCTATTGCAATAGTGGATCTCCATATCGAAACCGCGAGCCCGCCGCGCCGTTACTTGGCCGACGCTACCCATGCCAACAATTCCAAGACGTTTGCCGGTAACCTGTGTGCCCAACATAAAACTGGGACTCCAGGTATTCCAATCCCCGGAACGAATCATTCGTTGGCCTTCCGCTGCGCGCCGTGCGGCACCGAGAATCAGCAGTATGGTCAGCTCGGCGGTGGCGTTAGCCAGGACCCCCGGTGTATTGGTAACGATAATGCCCCGGGCCGCCGCGGCTTCGAGATCGACGTGGTCGGTTCCGACCGAAATGTTGCCGATCGCGCGAATGCTGTCCGGGAGCTGTGCGATCACGTCGGTGCTCAAGCGTTCAGTGTGACACGCCAGTATCGCACTCGCACCAACACATTTCGCGAGCAGTTCCGCACTCGGATACGGCCGATCCTGCGGATTCAATATCGCCGTGTAGTCGCGCTGCACGCGCGCTTCCACCGCAGCCGGGAGTTTACGGGTGACAACGACGACGGGTTTTGATTTTAGGGTCACGGCAATCACTTAGCGATTCAGCACGACTGTAGCATACGCAGGCGCAATTCGCGGTCGCGCGCAACGATAATAGCCTGACGAGGGCGCTGATTCCGTAGCGCGTTTGCCATACAATGACGCCTCGGCCACTATTAAGCGGGGCGATCGATGCGACTACCAAATTCAGCGACGGAATTTTGCGACCGGCTCATCGTCGGAGCCGATCAGGCATTACGAACGATATTTACCGATCCTGCCGGTAGCGGCCGGACCAATCCGTCTGCAAGCGTGAATACGGACACGATCAGCGACGCCGAGCGGCGTCAGGCGGCGCGCCTAATGCGAGTAAACCATAGCGGCGAAGTGTGCGCCCAGGCGCTGTACCAAGGTCAGGCGGCAACCTCGCGCAATCCCGAGCTACGAATACAGCTGCAACACGCATCCGACGAGGAAAACGATCATCTGCGCTGGTGCGCAACGCGCCTTGAACAGTTGCATACCAACAAAAGCCTATTGAACCCATTATGGTACGCGGGCTCATTCGTTTTGGGCGCCACCGCCGGTGCTCTCGGGGATAAATGGAATCTCGGTTTTTTAGCAGAAACCGAACGCCAAGTCGTGGCACATCTCGACGATCACCTGGCGCGGTTACCCGAGTCGGATGACGCGAGCCGGGCGATTTTAATCCAGATGAAACACGACGAGGCGAAACACGCTACCGACGCCGTCACGCACGGTGCCGCACGGCTCCCGGCCCCGGTACGTAGCCTAATGCGTATGGGTTCGCGCCTCATGACCCGGACGGCCTACTGGATTTAGGCCACAAGGTGCAGATACGCGCAGTGGAAATTCACAGTCAGCCGTGTACCAAAACGCAGCGTGACACTGCAGCGCGCAAACGCGTTAACCCGGATGATGCGTGAGGGGATCGGGCTAAGCCGGAGGACCGGAAGCGGCGACTACGCGTGACGAGTCGCTGCCGCTGGCACGCGGCGGCGCCCCACTGCTGGCCCAGATCGCCCCGAACAAAAAACACAATGCCGCACCGAGTGCGACCGTAACCCCGATCGCCTGCAACGGCGGGGTGTGCGACATCACCAGCATCCCAAACACCAAAACGGTCGTTACACAACATACCCATAGGGCTTTGAAGGTCGTGGCCCATTCCTCATGACGGCTCACAAGGCGATTAAAGAACAACGCATAGTCGAGGCCGAGTCCAATTACTAACAACAATGACACCAAATGAAACAAAGTGAGCGGCAATCCCATTATTACCAACAACGCGGCGACGGTAATCACCGACGCGAGCGTCGGACCAAGAATACGCAATGGCCTCAACACTGAACGAAAGCACCCTGCCAATACGAGATATATCGCTGCCAGACCCCATCCCAGCAAAACCGCAACGCGTTCAATCGCGGTAGACATGACGCGTGTCGACTCGCCCTTCAGGTGTAAATAGACCGTCTCAACATCATTCCCCACGCCTTCCAAGCCCGCTACCGCCTGCGCGTCGGCCACGCCGTGCAACAACACAGGTGCGATCCAGCCGTTGTTGGATTCAAACAATAACGGCGCAAGTCGAGAATCCAATCCGGAACCACTAAGATTATCCAATGTTAACGATGGCGTGATCTTTGCCTGCTCTACTTCATCGAGGAACGGACCGAAAATTCCAGGCTTGAACGGTAACCCGTTGAGCGCTGCGCCCAGGCGCGTCTGTAGAGTGGCGCGATCCGGTAGCATTGCTTGACGGGCCTGCTGCCGCGCTTTACTGGGCAGATACTGCGCGGCCATGTCGTACCCGGATATCGCACCGCGCTCCACTAACGAGTCCAACTCGTCGATCAACATCTCACTATGACGCAACACGTGCTCCGCCGTCGGTGCGACACTAACCAGCAATTTACCGCCTGCCCAAAACCCTAAATCTTTGCGTAGTTTTTTGTCGGCGGCACGCCGCTCAGCCTGAATCGGACTGAGCGAGTCGACGTTAAAATCAAGCCGCGGCCGCTCAGTGGCTACCAAGTACCCCACGGCCAGCGCAACCGCTACAAGCCCCGGAATCTGTGCGGAATGTGCGCGCCGTCCGAGCGCCTCCACCCAACCGGGCACACGCTGAACTCCTTGGCCAACCGGCAACCGACGTGGCATCACGACCGGCAGGAACCAACGCGTTGTCAAGGCCGCGGTCGCGAGACCCGCCACCGCAAATACACCGAGCTGTTTCAGGCCTTCGAACTCAGACAGGACAAACGTGGTGTAGGCGATGATTGTCGTGATTGCGCCTAACCGCAGCGTCGGCCAAATCTTGCGGATATGTTCCCGTACTCGTGATCGGTCACCATCGAGATGCGCAAACAAGTGGATTGGATAATCCACGGCGATGCCTGTTAACGTGACTCCGAATCCAAGGGTAACACCGTGAATCGACCCGAATACCAATAGCACCGCGGCCGCCGCCACAATTACCCCCGCCAGTAACGGCACAAACACATACAACGTGAGCGGCAGCGAACGAAAAGCTAACAGTAGAAATGCCCCGACTGCCAGCGTCGCCAATATTGTGAGCATACGCACATCGGCCCGAATTAGGTCGTTGGTTTCAACGGCAAACACCCCGGGCCCGGTCAATTCGATCGCGATCGGCGCTGCCGCGAACTCGGCAAAGGTATCGTTAATGGATTGCACTGCCTGCGCCTGACCATCGAAATCGAGACCCGAGGCACCCATTTCCAATACCATGAGCGTACGTTGACGATCCTGCGAAAACCACACACCGTATAACTGTAACGGTCCTCGCCGCTTCGCATGTTGCCCACTCCATGCATCGAATAAGGCCAATTGTTCGCCGGTGGGATCCGCACGTAGGAATCGCTTCTTGATGGCGGCGAACGGCGACGTCAATCCGCGCAATCGATCTTGTAACGCGGCATGCAAACCGGCCTCGGTAAATCGCTGCGCCAAATCGGTCGGGGTGAGCAAATAGCGATAATCGTTGATGAGTTGCTGGTCGGTCGCCGATAGCGCGTATTCGCCATTATGGGCACGATGAAATAGAGGAGATTCGCGAAATCGAGCGGCGAGATTCTTATTCAAGGCGCCCAACTCGGCCTCGGGCGCACCGCTTAACGATACGAACACCAGATTTGATGTCGCGCCACGATCGAGCTGCTCGAGTAACAGACGCTCAGCGCTGGAACGACCGACCGGCATAAATACACCCAAGTCGGTATTGATGGCGAACTTCGAACCCACAATCGACGCCGAAATCACCACGACAACCGCCACTGCGATCGCGGCTAACCGAGACAGGTAGTCAGAAGTGGGTCCCGAACGCGGCGCGACGGGCGGGCTATCGGGCATACAACCGGGATTATACTACTGCGACCATGTTCCGTTAAGACAATTACGACGCGTCGTCGTAGGTAAGCCGTAGCACCGACTCGTCGCCGTCTGCCTCGTAGGTCTCGATCTGAACAATCCGCCCGGCCGCCCCGCGAATTCGGATCTGCTCAATAATTTCCTGTAGCTCCGGGTCGCGCGGAATCAAGTGCAGTTCCCAAGCGGACTCCTCACCCCAAAGGTTGGCCCGATAGTGGCTCTCCAAAGTGGACAGATCGCCGGCCAGCGTTGCGCGAACACTATCGACGATGCGCTCGATGACGGGACTCGCGTCCAGCGAATACCGTCGTACTTGTCTTTCGTCGGATGGCTTGCGGATGGTCACGAGGTCACCATCAATCAGTGTCGTCTCTTCGAACGGCTGGGTAATCGTTTTTTCCAACCAATCCGGGGCGCGATAGCGAATCCTACCCGCTAGTTCAAGCTCGTCGGTCAAAAAAATTGATTGCTTGGTTTCGACAAATGGCGAATCGATGACGCGAATTTTCGCCAGCGCTTGCATAACCTGCTCAATCGTAAACTCGCTAGCATATCCGGGCATACACGCGGCGCCGAGCAGCCATGCCAACAACACCACCCCGCCAGTTTTAATAATCATTATCTACCAGGCCCGGAACGGATATGAAAAGGTCGGCGCCCGTGGTATCGGAACGTCGCCCGGTGGTTTCTCATTCGATGGGAATAACTGAACTATCGTCCGCGGCACCTAGCCCCAAGCGCAGCGGCGTCAGGCACGCCAACATTAAACCGCGCGGCTAGAGTTGCTGCAAACTGGATGCTACACCCTGCGCAGCGGATCACACTCGCGACGACGCCTACTGATCCATTTTCGGTGCAATTTGAGCATGCGCAACTGATGTGATCACCAATTGGTGTTCGAAGTAAACCGTATAGCCATCATATTCCCAGCGCGTAATGGGGGGCTCACCGACAGCCGGCCGTTCGAGCTCCGGGCTCCCATACTCGCCGCGCACTTTGTCCATCGTCATCGGGTTAGTCGGCATAGACATCATTTCCTGCATGCTGTCTGCATCGTCCTTAGTTTCCTGACCTAGGGCCGGACCGGACGTCACGACGGCAAACGCGACGATCGAGACTAAGCTTAGAGTGGTACGCATTGCTATCTCCTTCGAAATTCCGGGTTCCACCTGGGAACAAATCACTTTCCCTATCAATAATAGCGGTATTTCCCAAATTTCGCATGCTGCCGGCCGCCGTCACACCATCGCGGGCGGCCGAACGGGCCGATATTCGGAGTGGCGGCGCGCATACAGCGCGTAGATTGCCGCGCTGAACAACACGACGGCGCCGGCTTGATGCAATGCACCGAGCCAAACCGGGACCCGTAGCAACAACGTCGCGACGCCCAAACTCAACTGTACGACTAGCGCCCCGGCAAGTATGTGCGCCGCCACGCGCATGCGAGGGCCGCCGTCACAGCGCAAAATTTGCAGCCAGAAACCGACGATAGACACCGCCACCAATAATGCCAGTGTTCGATGCACGAACTGAATCGCGACCACGTTTTCGAAAAAATTACGCCAAATTGGAGTCAGTGACAAGATTTCGGCCGGCCACCATTCGCCGTTCATCGTCGGGAACGTGTTATACACAAAACCGGCATGGGTTCCGGCAACGAAACCACCGCTGGCGACCATGCACAACAAAACGATGGCAATCCAGCACGCCGTTATCCAACCAGGCCTGGCGCCCATTGCGCGCGCCGTTTTGGCCGTCACCAAATCAATCGCCAACCATAGCAGGAAACCGTAAATGACCATTGCCAATAGCAAATGCGCCGTCAACCGATACTGACTCACGTGGGGATTGGACAGCAACCCGCTTTGCACCATGTACCAACCCAATCC
>CAXMMZ010000161.1:0-3239 GCA_964194565.1 Arenicellales bacterium | reverse complement strand
CCGTAAGCCGTCGTGTCGTAAAGCCCTACGTTGTCCCGTACATTCACGACCTCGCGGCCGACGTGCTCGAATGCATTGGAACGATGGAAGGTAGGAGTCTCATAGGCTTCGGCTGCGCTCGGCGCAAACCACTGCGCGATTTCCATGCCGCAGTACGCACCGAAGTAGGCGTGGCTCGCTTGCAACCGCGAGTAAATCGGCGAGGTGCGAAACGGACGCCCTGCCGGCAGCTCTTCGTTCGGATAGGTGATGCTAAAACGGCGCGAGTAAAACTCCCGCACCTTTTCGCGAGTATAACCCTGCGTGCTGTAGTCGCCGAACCGGGCGACGTCCATCGGATACGCATCCATACCGGGATCGCCGTTCACGATCCAGTTTGCCAACACCAGTCCGACGCCACCACCCTGGCTGAATCCCGCCATGACCGCGCACGCGGTATAAAAGTTGATTAACCCCGGAACCGGCCCGACCAACGGATTGCCGTCCGGAGAAAATGTAAACGGTCCGTTTATCCATTTCTTGATACCGGCTTCTTCCAACACCGGGAAATGTTCAAATCCGAGCGTCACGTTACCGGCAATTCGGTCGTATGCAGGCTCCAACAATTCGTGCCCGAAATCCCACGGCGTCGTGTGCGGCGACCACGGCACGCAGTCTTTTTCGTAGGTGCCCAACAACACCCCTTTGCCTTCCTGACGAATGTATATCTCCCCCGAAAAATCGATGCAATGCGGCATTTCCTCGGCGGATCGCTGCAGCGCCGGAATATCTTCGGTTATCAGATAATGATGTTCCATCGCCAGCACCGGTAGCTCGATGCCCACCATACGACCCACTTCGCGCGCCCACAGACCCGCCGCGTTAACGACTTTTTCGGCCTGGATTACCCCTTTGTCGGTGGTGATATCCCAACCGCCGTCAGCCCGCGGTGTAAGCGATTCGACTTTAGTATTACGGTAAATCTCGGCACCACCGATACGCGCCGATTTGGCGTAGGCATTGGTGACGCCCCAGGGGTCGACGTGACCCTCATTGGGATCCCAAAGCGCCGCGATAAAATGATTCGTGTCGATGATCGGACAACGCTCCGCAACCTCGCTTAAGTCGGCGAACTCGAGCTCTATGCCCATGTACTTGCCCATGCCGCGCAAGTTTTTCAAGACGTCGAGCCGCGCTTCGTCTTCCGCCAACATAAACCCGCCCGAACGATGCACCCCGCAATCGACTTCGGACAGCTCTTCGATCTCTTTGTACAAGTCGATCGTGTATTTCTGCAGTTTGGACACGACCGGATCGTTATTCATCGTGTGCATGCCACCCGCCGCGTGCCAGGTCGACCCTGATGTGAGCTCGGATCGCTCGATAAGCACCACATCGGACAGGCCCAACTTGGTCAAATGGTAAAGCACGCTGCAGCCTACGACGCCGCCGCCGATCACCGCGACTTGTACATGTTGTTTCATATCAGTCCCATGGGTAATGTCTTGCTATTGGAATTTAAGCCGTTTGCGCTTTGCCGCCGCTCCGAATCGGTCGGCCGAATCATGGCACAAGGGAATTCTAAATCTCCTGATTTAACTTTATCAGATTTCCACAATGGTCGACGATGACTCACGATCATACCGGGAGTTCCATGTATTATCGGCTAGTCAGCGAACAGACCGCATATCCACCACCATCGATTTGGAAATTGTTTCCAACACAGCATCCCCCGATCCCCAACCAATAACATGCGAAGCGAATTCAAAGGCCCATGATCGATGTTTCATCACTGCGCGCCGACACGCCAGCCTGCGAACAGATTGTACACTTCAATAACGCCGGCGCATCACTGATGCCCGAACCTGTATACCGAACCGTCGTCGATCACATTAAGCGTGAGCGGGACATAGGCGGCTATGAAGCTGAGACACAGGCCGCAGAGCGTCTGAGTGCATTCTATGGCAATTTCGCCACTTTACTGGGAGTCGCGGCAGACGAAATCGCTTATGTCGAGAACGCAACGCGGGCTTGGGACATGGCGTTTTATGCGCTCCCACTAAATCAAGGCGACCGCATACTTACCCACGAGTCCGAGTACGTTTCCAACTACCTGGGATTTCTGCATCACGCAAAATCAAGAGGAATCAAAATCGACCTGGTGCCGTCAGACGGGTTCGGCCAAGTCGATGTGGAGGCCATGGCTCGCATGGTGACACCCACCACCAAACTTGTGGCCATCACTCACGTGCCCACCCAAGGAGGATTGGTTAATCCAGCCGCCGAAGTGGGCCGCGTGGCCAAAGAATTCGGGTTGATATATTTGCTGGACGCCTGCCAGTCCGTTGGTCAACTTCGGATCAATGTCGGTGAGATCGGGTGCAATATCCTGTCCGGGGCCGGCCGCAAATTCTTACGAGGGCCACGCGGAACGGGATTTCTGTACGTAAGCGGCACCATCGTCGATCACTTGGAACCGCCATTTATCGATTTACGTGCGGCGCAGTGGCTATCGGCGACCGAATTTACTCTGGCCCACGGCGCCCAACGCTTCGAAAACTGGGAGAGTTTTGTGGCCGGGCGGCTCGGATTGGCCAAAGCGGTGCAGTATGCCCTCAATATCGGCATAGATGAGATCGAACAACGTGTCCTCGGGCTCCCAAAAACCCTACGCGAACGCCTCACCGACATTCCTGGCATTACGGTGCGCGACCGGGGTGAGCAGAAGTGCGGAATCGTCACTTTCGATAAACAGGACGAAACACCTGATGCGTTGTTCCACCGTCTCGGAGAGCTCCGAATGAATATCTCGGTTTCCGAGATTAATTCAGCGCGGCTGGATTTCGGCCGGCGCGAGTTGCAATCCTTGGCACGGGCGTCGGTTCACTACTTCAATACCGAACACGAAATCGAACGCTTCTGCGCGGCTGTTGAGAACCAATGATCGCGGATACAGCCACCGATTTATTCCTCGCTGGCGCAGCGTAACGGACGGCTTCGCGCCGCCCGGATTCTGCAAAGGCGCCGACGTCGCGTACGTAACTATTGACGCGCAGCCAGCCCATCGCGTCAAATGGCGCGGCAATTAGCTAGACGCTACAACACGAGAACCGCGTCACGATGAACAGCTCCTATTCCATTACCACACCGAAAATCGATCCGAGCCGCGGCGCACCCGCATACAAACCCGACGGCAGCCCCAATGACGAAGACCGGGTGGAGATCGGCCCAACGGATAAAGCATTCGAGGAATGGGCTGC
>CAXMMZ010000160.1:0-12473 GCA_964194565.1 Arenicellales bacterium | reverse complement strand
GGCGCCCATTGGATAACATCCGGCGATGCGATGGGTCCGATTTCTTTACGGACTAATTGTACGAGTGCTTGGCGTAGTTCTTCGCTGGGTTCGAGGCCGGCCATTGGGGTGACGTAGGCGTAGATACCCTGGCCTTTTATTTCGTGGGGGAAGCCGACGACGGCGGCTTCGGCTACGGACTCGTGCAGCACGAGTGCGCTCTCGACTTCCGCCGTACCCATTCGATGCCCGGATACATTGATCACGTCATCCACGCGGCCGGTTATCCAGTAGTAACCGTCTTCGTCGCGGCGTGCGCCATCGCCGGTGGTGTAGTTACCGGGGGACATCTTGAAGTAGGTTTCGATGAAGCGGTCGTGATCGCCGTAGATCGTGCGCATTTGTCCGGGCCAGGAACTTTTGATGACTAAGTTACCGGAAGCGGCGCCTTCGAGTTCGTTGCCTTCGGAATCGAGCAATGCGGGTTCTATTCCAAAAAACGGTCTCGTCGCGGAGCCGGGTTTGGTATCGGTGGCGCCGGGTAGTGGCGTAATCATGATGCCGCCAGTTTCGGTTTGCCACCAGGTATCCACGATCGGGCAACGCTCGTCACCGATAACGCGGTGGTACCATTCCCAGGCTTCGGGGTTGATGGGTTCGCCCACCGTACCCAATAGGCGCAGACTGCTGCGGCTGGAGTTTTTAACGAAGCTGTCGCCTTGCGCCATGAGTGCGCGGATGGCGGTCGGCGCAGTGTAAAAAATATTGACCTGGTGCTTATCGACGACTTGCCAGAAACGGCCGGGGTCGGGATAGGTCGGCACGCCTTCGAACATCAGCGTGGTCGCACCGTTGGCGAGTGGGCCGTAGACGATGTATGAATGGCCGGTCACCCAGCCCACATCGGCGGTACACCAAAAGATATCACCGTCGTGATAATCGAACACGTATTTATGAGTGATGGCGGTATAGAGCTGGTAACCGCCGGTGGTATGCAATACGCCCTTCGGTTTGCCGGTGGATCCTGAGGTATAGAGAATAAACAGTGGATCTTCGGCGTCCATCTCCTCGGGTGGGCAATCCGCCGAGGCTTGTTGCATCGCGTCGTGGTACCAGACATCGCGCTGCGCATCGAACGGCACATCGCCACCGGTGCGGCGTACCACCACGGTAGTGTGTACATTCGGGCACTGTTCCAAGGCTTTGTCGACGTTCGCCTTCAGCGGCACGTTCTTGGCGCCGCGCGGGCCCTCGTCGGCGGTAATCACGACCTGACAGTCGGAATCCAGGATTCGGTCCTTTAGCGCTTCGGGAGAAAACCCGCCGAACACGACGGAGTGTACCGCTCCGATTCGGGTGCAGGCCAGCATCGCGACGGCCGCCTCGGGAATCATCGGCATGTAAATCGACACGCGGTCGCCTTTCGCTACGCCCCGTGATTTCAGCACATTGGCGAACTTGCAGACGTCTTCATACAGCTCGCGGTAGGTGATTTTCTTATCGGTGTTGGGGTTATCGCCTTCCCAAACTATGGCAACCTGGTCCGCCCGATTGTCGAGATGCCGATCCACACAGTTATAGCAAACGTTGAGCTTGGCGCCGTCGAACCAGCGGATATCGGCTTTATGGAAGTCGCACTCCATAACCCGGTCCCACGGTTTCGACCACGTCACGAACTCTTTGGCTTGCTCGGCCCAAAAGCCTTCCGGGTCGTCGATCGACCGCTGGTACATCTCGCGGTATTGGGCGTCGTTCAGATGGGCGCGCCGGGCCGTATCAGCTGGAACGGGGTAGATTTTGTCGTCTGACATGTGCTCTTTCCTCCGAGGGTGTCAAATGCCCCTGTTTGATCGGGGTTTCGTGGATTTAACGTGGCTTCTGGCTATTTTATCCGAACCCGCTGCGCTTGTGGGGACTGTGATCGCAAAGCGGGCCGATGCCCCGGCGCGGCAGCGGCCCGAGCGCCGAATTTGACTTGAATAATTCGCTTCGGTAGAACCTCTCCACGATGAAACACGGCTTAAGATTGTTCGCGGTGCTGGCCGGTCTATGGATTCTGCTCTCCGCGAAATTTAATGTGCTATTGCTGGTATTGGGCGCGATATCGGCAGCTGGCGTATGCTGGCTCGCGTTGCGTATGGACACCGTGGACGGTGAAGATCCCGTGGTGCAGATCCGCTTGCTGCGCTTAGGGCGGTATTGGCTGTGGCTGATCGTCCAGATATTCAAAGCCAATATCGATGTGACCCGCGAGATACTGCGTCCACAGCTGCGCCTATCGCCATCGATATTTCGGGTACCGGCGCACGGCTTAAGCGAGTTGGGTCAAGTCACTTACGCGAATTCCATCACCCTGACTCCGGGCACCGTGTCGATAGATATAAAAGATCAACAAATTGAAGTACATGCGCTCACGAAAAAGGCGGCCGACGAATTACGACGCGGTGAGATGGTACAGCGCTTGCGGCAACTCGAAACGAATTAAGGAACCTTTGAGCATGTATATCGCTGGTATTGCGGCCGTTTTGGTGACGATGGCCTTAACATTGGCCCGCGCGTTTATGGGGCCGACGGTGTACGACCGTATCCTCGCGGTCAACAGCTTTGGCACCAAAACCGTTTTGATTATCGCTCTGTACGGATACTTTACTGGGCGTCCCGCATTCCTCGATATCGCGCTCGTTTATGCGTTGATCAATTTCATCGGCACGATTGCGGTATTGAAATTCTTCGAGTACGGCGATCTTGGGCGCGACCGCCCCAGCTCGCTCGACGATATCTAATGGAAATGCTACTGAACGGCCTCAGTTGGATCTGCTTACTAAGCGGCGGATTGTTCGTCGTCGCCGGCGGTATCGGTCTGTTGCGCTTCCCGGATTTTTTTACCCGGCTGCATGCAGCCAGCGTGACCGACACATTGGGTGCGGCGTTGATATTGCTCGGATTGATGATGCAAAGCGGATTTTCCCACGCCAGCGTCAAACTGATTCTGATATTGGGGTTTTTGTTTTTCAGCAGCCCCACCGCAGCACATGCACTGGCCAAAGCCGCGTTGCACGGCAAACTTACACCGTTTGTGAAACGCTGATTCTGCGAATTTGACCATGGACATTGGCAGTTTCATTATCAACGGCATCCTGCTCGCGTTTTTGGCCGCGACCGCGATTGCCGTGGCCCGAATGCAGGATCTGTTTGCGGGCGCGATGCTGTTTGGGATTTACAGTCTGCTGTCGGCCGGCGTGTTCGTTGTGCTGGATGCGGTGGATGTCGCGTTTACCGAGGCCGCAGTCGGCGCCGGTATCGCAACGATTTTGATGCTGAGCACGATTGCGCTGACCGGCCGCAAACACGAATCGGTCCCGACCCGGCCGCTGTCCTCGTTGCTGCTCGCGGCCGTTGTCGGGGGCGCGTTGATTTACGGCACATTCGACATGCCGCGTTTCGGCGATGCCGATGCACCTGCGCAGCAGCATGTGGCGCCGCGTTATCTGCAAGAGTCAGGTAGCGAGATCGGCATCCCCAATGTCGTGACTTCGGTGCTTGCGAGCTATCGCGGCTACGACACGCTTGGCGAAATCACAGTTATCTTTACCGCAGGGATCGGTGTGCTGTGCCTATTGGGCGGATCGCGTCGGCGTCGTACTGACCTTCAGGACAAATCCTGATGCGCCATCATCTAGTCCTGCGGATCATTGCCAAACTGATTATTCCGTTGATTTTATTGTTCGCACTGTACGTGCAGTTTCACGGTGACTTCGGACCGGGTGGTGGATTTCAGGCCGGCGTGATTTTTGGCTCCGCATTTATTCTGTACGGCTTGATCTTCGGTGCAAACGCGACACGCCGCGTCGCAACGCCCGCGGTGGTTCGCGTACTGGCCGCGTGTGGTTTGTTGTTATATGCCGGAGTAGGCGTCGTCACGATGCTCCGGGGCGGCAATTATTTACAGTATCGCGTACTCGCGACCACCGCCACTGCGGGCGAACACCTCGGGATATTCCTTATCGAGTTCGGTGTCGGGCTTACCGTCGCTATGGTTATGATCGGTTTGTTTTATTGTTTTACTGGTTATCGACGGTCGGACCACCCGTACGACGCGTGATAGATCGGTAAATGCAAGTATTCGGATTATACAACTATTGGATTGTCGTGCTGTTGATGATGACGGGGTTATATATAGTCACCGCCAGCCCCAATCTCATAAAAAAAATTATCGGCCTTAATATCTTTCAGACGTCGGTATTTATTCTCTACATCACCATCGGCAAGGTCAGCTTCGGCACGGCACCGATTCTCGTCGATGGCGTGAGCCGTTACTCGAACCCACTGCCGCATGTGTTGATACTTACCGCCATTGTGGTGGGCGTCGCCACCACGGCGCTGGGGCTCGCATTGGTGGTGCGCATCCATGCCGCATACGGTTCCATCAATGAATCGACACTACAGAGTAAGGACACGGCCGACTCGTGATCCGCGAACAGCTTCCCGTACTTCAGGTAGTCATTCCCCTGTTGGCCGCACCGTGTTGTGTGCTATTGCACCGCGCGCGCTGGGTATGGGCGTTCGCAGTGGCCGTCAGCGCGGCATGTCTCGCTATCGCGCTCACGTTAACGGCGCAGATCAGCGCGCACGGTGCGATTACGTATCTGCTTGGGGAGTGGGCCGCGCCATGGGGTATCGAATACCGGATCGATGAACTCAGCGCGTTTGTCTTAATCGTCGTCTCGACGATTAACCTCGTCACGATTCTCTACGCGGGCCGCAGTGTCGAACAGGAGATCGACCCCGATCGGATATACCTCTTTTATACGGGCTGGATTCTGTCGTTAACGGGGCTTTTAGGGATCACCGTTACCGGCGATGTGTTCAATCTGTTTGTGTTTCTCGAGATCTCATCGCTGTCTAGCTATTTGCTCGTGAGTCTCGGCCAAGATCGGCGATGTCTGACCGCCGCGTTTCAGTACTTGGTGTTGGGCACGATTGGCGCAACTTTTATTCTGATCGGAATCGGCCTGCTCTACATGATGACAGGCACGTTGAATATGGCCGACCTGGCTGCGCGCGTGCCAGCCGTCGCCGATACCCGCACCGTGGTCGTGGCGCTGGCGTTCTTTAGTATTGGCATCGCAATCAAAGTCGCGCTGTTTCCGCTACATATGTGGTTACCGAACGCCTATACCTACGCACCATCGGTCGTCAGTGCATTTCTTGCCGGTACTGCGACGAAGGTCGGCGTATATATGTTGCTGCGTATCGTGTTGACAGTGTTTGGCGTAAGCTTCAGCTTCGGCGACATCAGCTTGCAGCACGTGCTGCTGGTCATGGCCGTGCTGGCGATGGTGAGCGGTTCATTAATGGCCGTGTATCAACGCAACGTCAAGCGCGTGTTGGCCTATTCCAGCGTCGCCCAAATCGGCTACATGGTGCTGGGCATCGGTTTAGCTTCGGCGACCGGCATTGCCGCAAGCGTTCTGCACGTATTTAATCACGCACTCATGAAGACTGCGTTATTCCTCGCAGTCGGCGCGGTTTTTTACCGGATTGGATCGGTCGCGTTGGAGGACCTGCACGGCATCGCAAAACGCATGCCATGGACGATGGCCGCGTTTGTCGCCGGCGGGCTCAGTATTATCGGCGTGCCGCTCACCGTTGGCTTTATCAGCAAATGGTATCTATTGCTGGCTGCCGCACAACAAGGCTGGTGGTGGTTGGCGGCCATCATTTTGATTAGCTCGCTAATCGCCGTCGTTTATATCTGGCGAATCGTCGAAGTCGCCTATTTCAAGCCGGTGTCGAACGCAGCAAAGGGTGCGGTGGAAGCCCCGCTCGGACTGTTGCTACCCACTTGGGTGTTGGTCGTGCTGAATGTGTATTTTGGTATCGACGCGACTTGGACCGCGGGCATGGCACACCAAATTGCCGCGGCCCTGCTCGGTACGCCCGGATGAATCCGAATGTCGCGCTGACACTGGCAATCGTCACGCCGTTGATCGGTGCGCTCGCCATCGTGTGCTTACACCGCACGCCGAATTGGCGCGAAACCGCGACCTTGACGACGGCGGCGACATTGCTGCTGTTGATTTTTTATATCGCGTCGGCTTTTCAGAGCGGCAACGAGATCGCGTCGGTATGGTGGTATCTGCTTCCGGACGTACCGATCGCCTTCGCGGTCGAACCGCTCGGCCTGTTGTTCGCGTTGGTCGCGAGTTTCCTATGGATCGTCACGTCTATCTATTCGATCGGCTATATGCGGAGCCACGGCGAATCTCATCAGACCCGGTTCTACGCATTTTTTGCAATCGCCCTATCGTGCGCAATCGGCATCGCGTTTGCGGCGAATATGGTTACGCTGTTTATTTTCTACGAAGCGCTTACGTTGTCGACGTTTCCGCTCGTCACCCATCGCAGTAGTGCCGAGGCGAAGCGCGCGGGGCGCGTCTACCTCGGGATCTTGCTGAGCACGTCGATTGGTTTGCAGTTGCTCGCAATCGTTTGGACCTGGCAGCTCACTGGCAGCCTGACGTTCAGCGAAGGCGGCATCATGCACGACGTCGACGACACCACCGTCGGCATATTGCTGCTGTTGTTTGTATTCGGGGTCGGTAAAGCCGCGCTTATGCCGCTCCACCGTTGGCTACCCGCCGCGATGGTGGCACCGACCCCGGTTAGCGCGTTATTGCATGCCGTCGCCGTCGTGAAGGCCGGCGTATTTACGGTATTGAAAGTAGCTATATATCTTTTTGGAACGGAGCGCCTCGCCAATATTGCGACAGCCGACTGGATCGCCTATGCGGCAGCTGCGACGATCTTAATCGCGTCATTGGTGGCGTTACGCAAAGACAATCTGAAAGCCCGGTTGGCATATTCGACGATAAGTCAGTTGTCGTATATCGTATTGGGCGCGATGCTCGCCAATCGCTGGGGGATTATTGGCGGCGGTATGCATATTGCAACCCATGCTTTCGGCAAGATCACGTTGTTTTTCTGTGCCGGTGCGATCATGGTGACGGCCCATAAAACCGAGGTCAGCGAGATGCGCGGTTTGGGCCGCGCCATGCCCATCACCATGGGTGCGTTTTTACTGGGCAGCATCAGTATTATTGGCCTACCACCGGGCGGTGGCATGTGGAGCAAATGGTATCTCGCGGTGGGCACCCTGCATGCCGATCAGTGGATTTTACTAGCGGTATTGTTAATCAGTTCAGTGCTCAACGTGATGTATTTACTGCCGATCCCAATCCGCGCATTTTTCTCATCGGCACCGCAATCGGTGCCCGGGGGAATTCATGAAGCACCGCGATCGATGTTGATCGGGTTGAGCGTGAGTGCATTGGGCTGCATGGTTTTGTTCTTTTACCCACAGCCGTTATTTGTATTGATGGCGAGACTCGTATCGTTTTAATAATGCAGAATCCCTCTGATCGCCGACAGCACCTGTTCGATAACCCGAACAATACCAAACGCGTGCTGTATGCGCTGTACGGACTATGCGCGGTGTTGTTGGCAGTGGATTTTTTCTACCACCGCCACATTAGCCATCCCTGGGAACCGCTGTGGGGCTTTTACGGCCTATTTGGCTTTACGGCCTGCATCGTGCTCGTGCTGGTGGCGAAATTTATGCGCAAACTGCTGATGCGCCGCGACGATTATTACGATGCTGACTAGCCTGCCGCCGTTTATCGTGTTCTTTGCCGGTGCGCTGTTGGCGGCGGTGACGCGCGGTGCTGTGCGCAAATCGGTACTGATTGGCACGCCTATTGTCGGCGCCATATTTTTATTTAGCGCGACACAAGGTATCGGGCTGCAAATCGACGTGTTCGATTACACACTAATTATTCATCGCGCCGATAAACTCAGCTTGTTGTTTGGATATCTGTTTCATATCGCCGCGCTGATAGGTGTGATCTATGCCTTGCATGTCCGCGATACGATTCAGCATGTCGCGGCGTTGTTGTACGCGGGTAGCGCGCTTGGCGCGGTATTCGCCGGCGACCTCATCACCTTGTTTATATTCTGGGAGCTGCTCGCGGTGAGCTCGGTGTTTCTAATCTGGGCACGACGCACCGAACGGGCCTATCGCGCGGGCTTCCGTTATCTCGTTATCCAGGTGTTATCGGGCGTTATCCTGATGGCCGGCGCCGCGCTGCACTATCATGCGACCGGCAGCCTCGCGTTCGAGCGTTTCGACCTACAGTTCGCCGGGTCATGGCTGATACTGCTTGCGTTTGGCATCAAGTGCGCGTTTCCGTTTCTCCATAACTGGCTTACGGACGCCTACCCCGAGGCCACGCCTACGGGCACGGTGTTTCTCAGCGCGTTTACCACCAAGGTGGCTGTGTATGCGCTCGCGCGCGGTTTTCCCGGTACCGAGTTGTTGATATACATCGGCGCCGCTATGACCTGCTTCCCGATTTTCTACGCGGTGATCGAGAATGATCTGCGCCGGGTACTGGCCTACAGCATGATCAATCAGGTTGGCTTTATGGTCTGCGGCATCGGCATCGGCACCGAGCTCGCCCTCAACGGTGCGGTCGCTCACGCGTTTAACGATGTGATTTTCAAGGGCCTACTCATGATGAGCATGGGCGCTGTGTTGTTGCGCACCGGCACGATCAACGGCTCGGAATTGGGAGGATTGTACAAATCGATGCCCAAAACCGCCGGGCTCTGCATCGTCGGTGCGGCGTCGATATCGGCGTTCCCATTGTTTAGCGGCTTCGTCAGTAAATCCATGGTTATGGTGGCTATGCTGGAGCAAGGCCACCCATGGCTGTGGCTCATGTTACTGTTCGCGTCGGCCGGCGTTTTCCATCACGCCGGCATAAAAATACCCTACTTTGCGTTTTTCGCCCACGATGCCGGGTTCCGGGTTCAAGAAGCGCCCGGCAATATGTTATTAGCGATGGGGATTGGCGCTGCCTTATGTATTCTGATCGGCGTCTATCCATCAGCGTTGTATCAATTGCTACCGTATTCGCTCGACTATATGCCATACCACGCGACCCATGTTATCGCACAAATGCAATTATTGTTTTTCTCCGCATTGGCGTTCACATGGCTTAAGTTGTCGGGTATCTATCCACCCGAACTTCCGTCGATCAATATCGATGCGGAGTGGCTGTACCGGCGCGGCGGGCGCCGCGCGTTGCGCGTGCTCGCGGCTGTATTCGACGCGGCCGACGCGCAGTGGCGACTATCCGCGAATCGCCGGCTGCAGGCGTTGCGCAGCGTGGCGTTTCGCAGTCACGGCCCCGGCGGTTTGCTGGCCGATGCCTGGCCGACCGGGCGCGTGGTGTGGTTAGTGATAGCGGCACTTGGGTCCATACTGATTTACAGTTACCTTTAACGATTACGCAGGTTGACGATGCAAAATACCACGGTGATACGAGCGGCAGGCTTGGTCGTTTTATTTCATTTGCTAGGCGACTCCGGCGCCACGGCGCAGGCCGAATCGAGTCGCGGTGATCTGACCTATCCGCCAGCCGGTCAACAAACGCCGGTCATTCGCAGCGACCGCGGCGAATCCAATTCCGGGGTGCTACTAAACAGCCGCGAAGCACAACGCCGCGCCCAACAGCGACGCAGCGGCCACACCCTCATCGACGGCCGCTACCAGCTGCACCGTGGTACCCAGTCGCAATCGGTCGCGCCGACCTCTAGCGTACCTGCCGAAACCCAAGTGGCTATCGCGGCGCCTGCACCGGTCGCCGCCGCGGCCACCGAAATCGGATTACTGTGGCGGGTGCAACGCGATGGCGGTCCACACAGTTATGTCTTCGGGACCATCCATGTTGACGACCCGCGGGTATTGAACTTGCCGAAAACCGTACTGGACGCGTTCCTAACCAGTCCCGTGTTCGTTCCAGAAGCGTCGCTGGACGAGGCCAATATTCTCGCCATTGGCTTCGATTTGATACTGAAAGATGGGCGTACACTCGAAGGCATCGTGGGCACCGAATTATTTGACAAAGTCGTAGTACGGCTCGCCGGTATCGGCGTGCCCCGGCAGGCGGCCAATTTGCTGAAACCCTGGGCCGCCTTAATTATGCTCAGTGCGCCGAAATCTCCGAGCGGTATGTTTCTCGATCGTAAGTTGTTTTTGGACGCAAAGCGTTTGGGTAAATTGATACAACCGCTGGAGACCTTGGATGAGCAACTCGGTATATTCAAAGACATGCCTGAGTCCGACCAGATTTCAATGCTCAGTGCGGCTGTCGATCAGCATGCGGAGCTGCCAGAAATGGTCGAGCATCTTTTGGGCGCCTACCTGAGTCGTGATCTTTCCGAGCTGCAATCGCTAAGCCGCGACTATCAAACCGGCCAATCGGACATCGCCGATAGAATGATGGAACGTATCGTAGACAAACGTAACGTGACGATGGTCGAGCGATTGCTCGGCACGCTCGAACTCGGCGGTGCGTTTGTCGCCATTGGTGCACTGCACCTGCCCGGCGACGGCGGCGTATTGCAGATGTTGCGGCGCGAGGGGTTCGACGTTATCGCGGAATACTAAGTACTCTCGTTTTCGATGCGCCGCCATAGACAATCGCCATCGATTTGCTCGTCAAGGCGCTGCACCCATTCGGCGTGGGCAGCGAGCTCCTCGGTATTGGCACGAATGACCGGCGTCGGTGCGCGTTTCCGCGCCAGCGATCGTGACCGCGATTCGGCGGCGGCGTTACCGATAAGCTCATGGGACTCATCGAGAAACGTGGTCTGGCCGCCGGTCATCGCCAAATAGACATCGGCTAGGATTTCCGCGTCCAACAACGCGCCGTGCCGGGTACGTTGCGAATTGTCGACGTTGTAGCGCTTGCACAACGCATCCAAACTGTTGCGCTGCCCAGGGTGCAACTGGCGCGCCATGCTCAGTGTATCCAACACCGAACAATTCGCTTCGGTGCCCTCAAACGATTCGAATACTTGCTTGAATTCAAAATCCAAAAAACTAATATCGAAAGCGGCGTTGTGAATAATCAGTTCGGCGCCACGTAGAAATTCCAACAACTCGGCGGCGATGTCGGCAAATTTCGGTTTGTCCGCAAGAAACTCAACTGTCAAACCGTGTACCTCAATCGCGGCCTCGTCGATATCGCGCTGTGGGTCCAAATACTGTTGGAAATGGACTTGAGTATGGCGCCGTTCGATAAGTTCGACCGCCCCGACTTCGATAATTCGATGGCCTTGCTCAGGGTCGAGGCCGGTGGTTTCAGTATCGAGCACGACTTGTCGCATGTTATTAATCGGCTCCCGCCGCCGCGAGTTCAAGACTATCGATGGCCATATTCGCGAGACGGTCGGCGCGTTCGTTCCCGGGTGTTCCCGCATGCCCCTTCACCCAACGCCAATCGACCTCATGCCGAGCCGCGGCCGCTTCCAGCGCTTGCCAGAGCTCCTGGTTTTTCACCGGCTTGCGGGCCGCCGTACGCCAGCCGCGCCGCTTCCACAGCGGCAACCATTCCAAGATTCCGCGCCGCAGGTACTGCGAATCGGTGTACAACGTGACGCGGCTCGCATTATTCAACGCATCTAACGCCTTGATCGCCGCCGTAATCTCCATCTTATTATTAGTTGTCGCCGGGTCGGCGCCGCTCAATTCTTTGCAGTGACCGCCGCTTTGCAACAGCGCCCCCCAACCACCCGGGCCGGGGTTACCGCGACAACCACCGTCGGTATAGATCACCACTTCGGGTATCGACTTGGTCGTGGGTTTGGTCATGCTTTGGGTGCGCTTATAGTTCGTGCCGTCGTTGCGGATCGCGCGAGCTGCGGAGTAAGCCGCCGCCGCCTTCCCGCCCGACCAAGCACCGGGGTCATCCCAAATTCGCGCTTGCGCGCGACGACGATGTACACGGCCGCCAGATACGGCCACCAGCGCGCACCACTGGGTTCAATAAATGCGAGCCGGGCCCTAAACGCGGCGTTCTGCAGCGGCGGACGATAATACAATAACGAACCCGATGTAACCTCGAATCCGAGCAGAGCGAGCCAATCCTGGACCCGCGACAAGCGGAAAAATGCCCCACACCATGGCGCACGACGCGACCACTTCGCCGCGACTCGCCAGACACCCCACAAACTCATTGGATTAAACCCGACGATTGCAATATGGCCACCCGGAACGATAGCCGTCGCGATTTCACGTAGTAATTGATGTGGCTCGTCACAAAAATCCAAGCTGTGCGGAAGCAGCGCCAAATCCACGGAGCGTTCCGCAAACGGTAGTGCGGCAGAAGAACTCATGACATCGGCTTTTGCGCCGACATGTGCGGTGCCACCAATTCCTACCTGTACGCGGGTCGCTGCGGCCGTGTCGCCCAACGCGGGGTAATCATCGATAGGACCGAGCTGCACCGCGATTGGGCTATACAGTTGCGGCACGATGGTCGCGAGGCGCTCGTTCTCTGCGGCCACCAATCCGACGCCCAGGGGCGTACTAAACCACTCGATAATTCTATTATTACTATTAATTAACAATGTCTTATAGACTATAT
>CAXMMZ010000159.1:0-19337 GCA_964194565.1 Arenicellales bacterium | reverse complement strand
TTGGTGGGCCCGGTAGGACTTGAACCTACGACCAATGGATTATGAGTCCACTGCTCTAACCAACTGAGCTACAGGCCCCGGGTAAAGGACTTGGGCGGGCTATTATAGCCCGCCCGGAGGGTGTCATGTTTCCAGAAATGTTCGCAGATGATCGGAGCGGCTAGGGTGGCGCAGTTTGCGCAGCGCTTTGGCTTCAATCTGTCGGATTCGTTCCCGGGTTACGTCGAACTGTTTGCCTACTTCTTCCAGGGTGTGGTCGGTATTCATGCCGATCCCAAACCGCATCTGTAGCACTTTGGCCTCGCGCGGCGTCAACGTGTCCAGAATGCCTTGGGTAGCCCAGCACAAACCCGAGCCGGTCGCCGAGTCGAGCGGTGCGTGGACGTTTTTATCTTCGATGAAGTCTCCCAAGTGCGAGTCTTCGTCGTCACCGATCGGGGTCTCCATGGAAATCGGTTCCTTCGCAATTTTCAATACTTTACGGATTTTCTCCTCGGGCATTTCCATGCGTTCGGCCAGTTCTTCCGGCAACGCCTCGCGGCCTTTTTCCTGCAATATCTGCCGTGATACGCGGTTAAGTTTATTGATCGTCTCGATCATATGCACGGGGATGCGAATCGTGCGTGCCTGATCGGCGATCGACCGAGTAATGGCTTGGCGAATCCACCACGTCGCGTACGTGGAAAATTTATAACCACGCCGGTATTCGAACTTGTCGACCGCTTTCATCAATCCAATATTGCCTTCTTGAATCAAATCGAGGAACTGCAATCCGCGGTTTGTGTACTTCTTAGCAATCGAAATCACCAAGCGCAGGTTCGCTTCCACCATTTCTTTTTTGGCGCGCCGTGCTTTGGCTTCGCCGATCGACATGCGCCGGTTCACGTCTTTGAGTTCCGATATGGGCATACCGGCGCGCCGCTCGAGCTGCACGAGCTTCTGTACCGTAGCTTCTAGCTCGTCGCGTTGCGCCACGATCAAGTCGGTATCGCCTTCGCCCGCCGCGATCATATCGTCGATCCACTGCGGATCGGTTTCGCGGCCCAAAAATAACTTGATAAACGACTTTCGACTTATCCGTGCCTTGTGGATGCACGAATTGAAAATATGGCGCTCGCGGGTGCGCACTTGCTCGACCTGGTCGCGTATCTGTTCGGCCAGTGCCTCCATTTGTTTCGGTACAAACTTAATTTCCAAGATTTCGTGGGCGAGTTTTTGCTGGTGCCGTTGCACCTGCTTGGCGCCGACTCCGTGTTTGTCGAGCGCCCGAACCATCGAGTTGTAGGATCTGCGAATGCGCACAAACCGCTCGCGTGCTTCCTCTGGATCGGGCCCAAGATCGACTTCGACAGTGTCCGACTCATCGCTGTTGTTGCCATTGGCGGTCCGGCGGGCGCCGTTAACATCCAGCGCATCGACTTTGGGAGGGAATGGGATGGGTTGTTCCACGGCATTGGGGTCAATGAAATCCACCAGCAGGTCGGTGAGTCGCATGTTGCCCGCTTCGATCAAACCTGCCATGCGCACGACTTCGGCGATGGTTTCCGGGCAGGTGGCGATGGCCTCGGTGCTCTGGCGGATTCCATCCTCAATCCGCTTGGCGAGTGCGATCTCGTCCTTGCGCGTAAGCAGATCGACCGTGCCCATCTCGCGCATGTACATCCGCACCGGGTCAGTAGTGCGCCCGAATTCGCTTTCCACCGCGGTGGTCAAAACGGCCTCGGCCTCGTCCGCGACCTCTTCGTCGTCTGCATTATCGGCCTTCAGAAGCAAGCTGTCCGGATCCGGGGGCTTATCGTAGACGTCGATGCCCATGTCGTTGATCATGTTGACAACGGCTTCGATCTGGTCGGTATCGTGCATGTCCTCCGGCAAATGGTCGTTAATCTCACGATAGGTGAGAAAACCTTGTTCTTTGCCTTTGAGGATGAGCTTTTTAAGCTCGGAACGTTTGGTATCGGAATCCATGCAGTAGGTGCCCCACAGTCAAAAAAGTCAGCAAAAATAACGTTTCAGTATAGCCCACTATGAGCCGGATTCCATAGGATTTCGGCGAAATTCCAGCAGTGCTAATAGCCGTTTCTTGTCTTCCGGTTCGAGCGGGCCCGATTCGGATTTAGCGAGCAGCAGTTGGTATTCCTGGTCCTGTAGCCGGCGCCGCAGCGAGTCGATCGTGTCACGGTAGACAGCATCCGCGTTGTCTTCGGGTAGATGCTCCCAAACCGCCAGTTTTTCAAGGTGCTCGTGGTGTTCGGTGCCGCGAAATCGCTCGACCAACGCCGCCGTGGAAATGTCGGGATGCAGTTCGAGTTGCAACGCCACATCAATGAGCAGCTCGATTCCGGGCAGTTCCAGCCCGCGCAGTTGCGCGCAATCGATGCCGAGCTTACCAAGATGTGGATTCTGCACTAATAATATAATAGCCAGCCGTACCGGGGACGGGCGACCGCCGCGCAACCCGGAAACCATCGTTCGTCGGGTTTTGGCGGATTGCTCGCGATCGGGTTCGACCGGGATGCGCCGCAATAACGACCCCGGCGCGGTGCCACTGAGATCCGCTAAGCGTTCAAACATAAGCTCCCGCAACACACCTTGCGGCAATTTCGACAAAAATGGCCGTGCCAGCTCCACCAATCGTGCGCGGCCATCGAGTCGTTCCAAATCGGTGCGCCGGCTTAGCGTACCAAACAGAAAATCCGGCAGCGGCGTGGCGTCGCGCAGTCGTTCGCGGAATAACTCGGTGCCTTCGGTACGCACCAGCGAATCCGGATCCTCGCCGTCCGGTAAGAACAGGAAGCCGATTTGCCTGCCGTCGAACAAGATCGGCAAGGCGATTTCGAGCGCCCGCCACGCTGCGTCGCGGCCCGCGCGGTCGCCGTCAAAACAAAAAATCGTCTCCGGTGCGAGGCGGAATAGACGCTCTGAATGGTGGCGCGTCGTGGCCGTGCCGAGCGTCGCCACCGCATTGTGGATATCGTGCTGCGCAAGTGCGACGACATCCATGTAGCCTTCCACAACGATGCTTTGTTGCGCTTCGCGGATTGCGCCTCTGGCACGATGCAGCCCGTACAACTCTTTACCTTTATGAAATAGTGGCGTCTCCGGCGAATTTAAGTACTTCGGCTCGCCGTCACCCAAAATGCGACCGCCAAAGCCGACGGTGCGGCCACGATGATCGTGAATCGGAAACATCACACGGTGGCGAAAGCGGTCGTAGTAGCCGCCTTGGTCTCTTTCGACGACCAAGCCGGTCTTGTGCAGATGCCGTTGCGCGGTATCGTCTTCGCCGAGGGCGTCGAGCAGATTACTCCATCCGTCCGGGGCGTAGCCGATGCCGAAGTCAGCCGTGATCTTGCCGGTTAGGCCGCGTTGTTTTAGGTAAGCGATCGCGGTTTCCGCGCCCTCGTGGCTGCGCAGTTGCTGCCGATAAAATTCTTCGGCTGCGGCCACCGTCTCATACAATTGGACCAGTCCGCTGTCGCTGTGCGCAACCGGGGTCGAATCGGTCGGTAGCTGCAGTCCTACCGATTCGGCCAGCTCCTCGACGGCTTCGCGGAACTCCAAGTGGGCATAGTCCATGAGAAAACGGATGGCCGAGCCGTGCGCGCCGCAGCCGAAGCAATGGTAGAACTGTTTGCTTTGGCTGACCGTAAATGACGGCGTGCGCTCGTCGTGAAATGGACAGCGCGCCTTGTATTCCTTGCCGGCGCGGGTCAGCGGCGTGCGGTGATCGATGACGTCGACGATATCGACCCGGGCCAATACTTCATCGATGAATTCGCTGGGAATCTTGCCGGCCATCGCACTGTACGTATTTGCTGAGTTGGGAAGCCTCTGATTAATCCATGGCCGGCCGCTCTGAGTCCAAATTCGTCCGCATCGACGTCACGAACCTGTACGATTGCGGGCTAGCCCGGATAATTCATGAAGGGTTCGGAGTTCAGGGGAAATCCGGCTAAGTAGTCGGCACGATCGTCCGCGGATGCATAGCCGTAGCTATGGATCAAGGAGGATCGTGACGAATACGACGCCCGATTTCCCCTGAATTCGAACAGGACCAACTGTGCGGAGGCCAAGGCCATTTGTTTTTCCGGTAAATTATTCAAATATTGCAAAAAATCTTGGTACATCGTCCGCCTTCGTGAAATATCCGGGCAAGGACCTCGGTTAAGAAATGCAAGCAGGACGCGATTGTGTTGCCCGCAACCCGGTCACGCAGAACTAATCGGCGGTTCCGTGGACAATCCTCGCACTCGCGCGGTCGCCGGGCAAGTTCGATCGCGCGGGCCGCAAGCTTGCGCCGTGCCCGGGTTAGCCCGGATACGTTATCAAGGGTCCGAAGTTGAGTCTCAATTCGGACAGCACAAACTGTCTTATCCACCATAACCCAAACCCCCGCATAACGAATTGAACCTTTACCATTGCTACGAACATTGGGTTTGATTTGGTGAAATATCCACGTCAGTTTGCGCCCAACACCGATTTGACCGTGCGGCTCACTGCGGCCATATCCGCGCGGCCTTGAATCTGGGATTTCAACGACGCCATCACGGTACCCATATCGCGCATGCCGGTCGCGCCGGAGTCGGCGATCGCGGCGTCGATGATTTCGCGCAGCTCTGTGTCACCGAGCGGGGCGGGCAGGTACGCTTTAAAATGCTCGATTTGCGTCAATTCTTTGGCCGCCAACTCAGGACGCGCGCCTTGCTCGAATTGCGCCGCCGCATCCTGGCATTGTTTGATGAGTTTTTGGGTCACTGACAGCACTCCCGCATCGTCGAGCTCGGTGCGCGAGTCGATCTCCTGGCGCTGGATCGCAGCGCGCAACAGGCGAATCGATTCCAAGCACAGCGCATCGCGGCTGCGCATCGCGTCGGTCATGTCTTGTTGGATCTTTGCTTTAAGAGTCATTGGTCACATTGCTGAGGCGGATTGGTATCGTCAATTCATTCGTAACGCGTTGCGCGTATATCGCATCAACACCAAATTTAAGGAACCTCTTCAAAAGTCATGACCGATCATTTTGGGTCCAAAATTATTTGCCCAGACTTATGCAGAGGTTCCCTGAAATTTCATCAAGACGAATTTCGTAGCAAGGTCCGCCTTGCAAAAATTCCTGGGTGCTTCGGTTGGGAAGTGCGCCGCAGCAGCGGCGCGGGTGAGCGGGGTTCGCTCAGTACATCCGGGTGCGGCGGGCGCGTTGGCGCGACACGCGTTTCATCTCGCGTTTGGTAGCGGCGGCTGATTTCCGCTTTCTCGCGGTCGTCGGCTTTTCGTAGTATTCGCGGCGGCGGACTTCGGTAAATACCCCGGCCTTTTCGCACGAGCGGCGAAAACGGCGCAAAATCACATCGAACGGCTCGTCCTGTCTCACGCGGACACTCGGCATAAAGCGTACTCTCCTGGTCTATCGGTTGGCGCGGGCGGCGGCTTGGGCCGGCCATTCGAGTCGCGCCGTCATTAAAGGGGGCGCAATTCTATAGCCTCGGCCGGGGAAAGTACATATTTCGGCTTGCCACGATCCGTGTCCGAAGGCGAGAATCCGCGCATGCGTGTATTGGGAATCGAAACGTCTTGCGACGATACCGGGGTCGCGGTCTATGACGACGAGTTGGGATTGCTTGTGCATCGCTTGGCCTCCCAGGTTGCCGTGCATGCGCCGTATGGCGGCGTGGTGCCGGAGCTTGCCGCACGCGATCACATCCGTTCGCTGTTGCCACTAATCGACGCAACCCTGGAACTCGGTGGGTCGTCGTCAAGGGAGATTGGTGGAATCGCGTATACGGCGGGGCCGGGCTTAAGCGGTGCGTTGCTAGTGGGCGCGGCGGTCGGCCGCAGTCTGGCGTGGGCTTGGGGGGTGCCGGCGCTCGGTGTGCATCATATGGAGGCGCACGTGTTGGCACCGATGCTGGAACCCGAACCGCCGGCGTTTCCGTTTCTCGCGTTGCTGGTATCGGGGGGGCACACGCTCTTGGTCGATGCGATCGGCATCGGGTCGTATCGCGTGCTTGGCGCCTCGGTCGATGACGCGGTGGGCGAGGCGTTCGACAAAACAGCGAAGCTACTCGGCCTCGGTTATCCGGGCGGCCCGGCGCTGGCGCGAGCGGCCGAACACGGCGATCCGGAGCGTTTTCGCTTTCCGCGGCCGATGACGGACCGGCCGGGTCTTGAGTTCAGCTTTAGCGGACTCAAGACCTACGCCCGGCAGACTTGTGCCGCGCACCGTTTGGATTCGGCGACGGTCAACGACATCGCCTACGCGTTCCAGGACGCCGCGGTCGATACATTGGTCATCAAGTGCGGTCGTGCGTTGCATGAAGCAGGGCGCGATCGCCTGGTCGTGGCGGGCGGTGTCGGCGCGAACCGCTGCCTACGCGAACGGTTAGCGGGCCTGGCTAGTGAGCGCGGTGTTGAGTTGTATTTTCCGCGCGCCGAATTTTGTACCGACAATGGGGCCATGGTCGCATACGCCGGGTGGAGCCGATTGCGGCAAGGTGCCACGGACCCGCTTGGGCTCGATGTGCGGCCGCGTTGGTCTTTGGCCGAACTTACGCCACCGTAACGTGTACAGACTGCCTATTTCGCGCTGCGACCGATACGCGGTTCGTCGCCCGCGAGTAAGCGGCGGATGTTGGCGCGATGGCGCCAGGCGAGCAGCGCGCTGATGCCGATGCTCATCGCCAGTAAAGGCCAGTCGTGTTGTATGAACCATACGCACAACGGCGCCGCTGCGGCACTCGCTAGCGACGCCAAAGAGGCATAGCGTAACCCCGCTGCTGTCAACAACCACACCGCGAACAACACCAATGCCGTGAGTGGTTCTAAACCGAGATACACCCCAAATGCCGTGGCAACGCCTTTGCCGCCCTTAAAACCGAAAAACACGGGGTACAAGTGACCGAGAAACACGGCGCCGCCGCACAGCCCCCAGAGCAACGTGTCGGCACTGAAATAACGGGCAACCGCGATAGCGAGCGTGCCCTTTATAAGGTCGCCGAACAGGGTCAGCGCCGCGGCGCGTTTGCCACCAAGGCGCAGAATATTGGTGGCCCCGGGATTGCCCGAGCCGGCCGAGCGCGGGTCGGGGAGTTTGGTTCGATTAGCGACGATGACAGCGGCCGAAACCGAGCCGACGAGATACGAGCCGAGCACCAGAATGAGAGAAGTCAGCACCCTGGTACTCTATCAAATTAATATTAACTTTATAGAGTACTAATTTGAGGCATTTGTTGGCCGTGCCGTCAAGGGCCCGGGCGTCGCTGATGCCGATGCGGACCTCGCCTCGTTGACGAAAAGCTCCGCGACGCGCGGTTCGTTTCCGATTCGCCCGAAACATTAGTTATAGTGTCACCACCAATCCAGCACCGGTGTGCCGATGGACATCATTTATTTACACGGGCTAAAAGTCGACTGCGTCATCGGTGTATGGGAGTGGGAACAGCGTATCACCCAGACCATCACCATCGATCTCGATATGGGCGCGGATATCGCCCACGCTGCCGGCAGCGACGATTTAGCCGATACATTAAGTTATAAGGCGGTCTCGAAACGCGTGACGGTGTTTGTCCAGGAGTCGCGATTCAAATTGGTGGAGACCATGGCCGAACGCGTTGCCTCGATTCTGCTCGATGAGTTCGATGTTCCCTGGTGCCGCGTGCGCATCAATAAAAAGGGCGCAGTGCGTGGCGCGCGCGATGTCGGTATAGTCGTCGAGCGCGGGGTAGCGGAGTAGTTGCCGACAGCCTACGTCAGTATTGGCAGTAACATGGATCGTGAGCGCAATGTGCGCAGCGCGGTCAGCGCGTTGTCCGGGCGCTACGGCCCACTAATGCTATCCCCGGTTTATGAGAGCGCCGCCTTCGGTTTTGACGGCGATCCGTTTTACAATCTCGTCTGTGGGTTCACAACCGTCGACGCGGTCGCGGTGTTGGTTCGGGAACTCCACGCCATCGAGTACCGGCACGGCCGCTTGCCCGGAGGTAAACGGTTCTCCTCGCGCGCACTTGATCTGGACATATTGTTGTACGGCGACCTCGTGCGCCATGATGAGTTCGATATTCCGCGCTCCGACATCATCGAGCATTCGTTTGTGTTACGGCCGTTGTGTGATCTCGCCCCGACAATGCGACACCCGGAGTTGGATCAGACATTTGGCCAACTATGGTCGGAATTGAGCGCGCGTCATGCGCTGCGGCAGGTAGAATTAGATCTCCAACACGTAACGAAGTGCCGACACGGTCTCGGGGTTCGAGCAAACCCCTCGTGAAATATTCAGGTTAGCCCGGATAATTCATGAAGGGTTCGGACTGCAGGGGAAATCGGGCTAAGTAGTCGGTGCGATCGCTTGTCCGATGCATAGCCGTCGCTATGGATCAAGGAGGATCGTGGCGAATACGACGCCCGATTTCCCCTGAATTCGAACAGGACAAACGGTGCAGTGGCCCCGTAGCTTAATACACAGCGTAACCGGTTGAAATCTTGATACGGTCTATCATACATCGTCCGCCTTCGTGAAATATTCGGGCTAGGGCACGACCGAGCGCCCGCCGTCGACGCGGATCACCTGGCCGGTTACGAATCCCGCATCGCGAACGAGATAGACCACGGTGCAAGCGATGTCATCGCCGTCGCCGCGACGCTTCAGCGGTGTGCGCGAGACGATGCGCTGTTTCGCGACGTCATCGATGTCTTCATCCGGCCAAATGATTGCGCCCGGAGCGATGGCGTTCACGCGTATCGCCGGCGCTAACTCGCGCGCGAGCGCGCGAGTCAGCGTAATGAGCCCGCCTTTTGCCACGCAATACGCGCTGTAGTTCATAAGCGGCCGCTCGGCATAGATATCGACAATATTTACGATCGCACCGGCACTGTCGCGCAAACTTGGAGTGGCGGCTTGGGCGAGGAAAAACGGCGCTTTTAGATTGATGGCCAGCAATTCGTCCCATTGTTTTTCGGTCGCGCGCCCAAATGGGGTGGGATAAAACGTTGAGGCGTTATTGACCAGCAGATCGATTCGACCGAAGGCAGTAAGAGTGGCGCGCACCAGACTGCGGCCCTGGCTCACGTCGCTCAGGTCGCCGCGCACCAAAACCACAGAGTTTTCGCGAAGGTCGTTGAGTTCGGTTTGCAGAGCGTGGGCGGCGTCACTGGATTCCCGGTAATGCACGGCGATGCGCATTCCCAATTGGTGCAGCGCCCGTGCTGTCGCGGCGCCAATGCGTCGGGCGCCGCCAGTGACAATGGCGACTTGCTCGTTACCGGGTTTCGCCGCCATCGTTCTCGTTCGTATGTCCTGGCATTCGTATTACTTGAAGCTGGCGCTGCACATCGCGACCCTCGGTTTGACCGTGTGCCGGTCCGAATTTGCCGACGATAGTAATTGTACTGCGTGTGTAGCGACTCAGGGCGCTACAATATGCTCTGTGGGCCACGTATCGTTTAATCGAGTGGTCATACCGACTCAAATTACCGAAGCCGTGCAGGTTCCCTTGACGTATTTCCAATTAACGTTCGCAACGCATAGTCGGGTTGCGAAGTGCCGATCATTTGCCGCGCTGGGCACCATACCCCGTTACGTGCCTCGACGCCAATGCCGCGCATAAGCTCGCCGGCTGCCCCGGCGCAGGTACTGCCCGCACCGTCTCCGGTAGAACTTGCGCGCAGTGAACGATTGGCGCAGCGCTTACGGGCACACATCGACGCGCAGGGTGGATGTATTGATTTCGCACTGTTTATGGAGACCGCCCTCTATGACCCCGCGGACGGTTACTACGTGTGCAGTGCCGATCAAATTGGTGCCGCCGGGGATTTCGTGACCGCCGCGGAACTGGGTGACTTGTTTGCGGCCTGTATCGCCCGACAGTGTGCCGAGATATTGGCGGATACGCCGAATGGCCGAATCATCGAGGTCGGCGCCGGTCGCGGCGCGATGGCGGCGAATGTCCTAGCGAGGCTCGCTGCCGACGATATGTTACCGCCGTCCTACGACATCTATGAAATCAGCCCGGCGTTGCGCCAGCGCCAACGCGAAGTGTTGTCGCAACGTGTGCCGGCCGAATTTCCAATTGTGCGTTGGCTCGATGATCTTCCGGATCGAATCGATGGCGTCGTCGTGGCCATTGAGGTTGCCGATGCACTTCCGGTGACGCGCTTTCGGATCGAGCATGGGCAAATTGTGCCGATCGGAGTGACTTATACCGACGGTAATTTTACTTGGCGAGCGCAACCCGATGCGAATTGGATAGCACCGTCGTCGATGCAACATCTACTAGGGCTCGACTTGCCGAACGGCTATGAGTCGGACGTGGCCCCGCACGTAGACGCGTGGTTTGCAGATCTTGTGGGTCGTATCGATTGCGGTGTCGCGTTAATCATCGATTACGGTTTTCCGGAGCACGAGTTCTATCACCCCGATCGGCACAGTGGCACGGTAATGTGCCATTATCGGCATCGTGCCCACGGTGATCCGTTGCAACTGCCTGGGCTGCAGGACATCACGGCTCACGTCAACTTTTCATCACTCGCGCACACGGCCGAGACCAGTCGTATGGACGTCTTGGGCTATACCCAACAAGCGCCGTTCTTATTAGCGCTGGACATATTAGGTCTAGCGGAATCGACGTATCGCGGCGACCCACGAGTGGATTTGCAGATCACGCAACAAATTAAGAAACTGACGTTACCGCACGAAATGGGCGAGTTGTTTAAGGTATTGGCCGTGGGTCGTGGCGTGCAGCGGTCGTTGACGGGATTTTCGATGCAGGATCACCGCCGGCGGTTGCGAGTGTAGATATGTCGTCTGTCTTCGTTCTTGCATTGCTCCAGGGCGCTACGGAATTTTTACCGATTTCGAGTTCGGCGCATTTGATCTTGTTGCCGCAGTTGATGGATTGGCGCGACCAAGGTCTGGGTTTCGATATTGCAGTGCATATTGGCACCTTGGCGGCCGTTCTGGTTTATTTCCGAGACGATATCGGGCGCTTGTGGCGGGGGGCCTGGCGGCGCAGTGTGACCGGGCCCCGCCACGACGACGACAGCCGTCTGGCTTGGATCATAATCGCCTCGGTCATCCCAATCGGAGTTGTCGGTCTGTTGGCCCACGACATCGTTGCGACGACGCTGCGCGCGCCGCTAGTGATCGCGATGGCGACAATCGTGTTTGCGCTGGTCATGGGATGGGCCAATCAGACAGGCCGGCGTGACCGCGGACTCGACCAGGTCGGCTGGCGGGATGGCATCGTCGTCGGTCTGGCTCAGGTGCTCGCGTTGATTCCGGGCACATCGCGTTCCGGTATAACCATGACAGCGGGGCTAATGTTGGGATTTCGCCCGGAGGCAGCCGCACGGCTATCGTTTCTGATGGCTATTCCAACGATTGCTGGGGCCGGGGTGTGGCAGATGTGGAGCTGGGGTACTGCGGGTCGAATTGTCGACTGGCCGACGGTCATCGCGGCTTCACTGGTATCCGGCCTCATCGCGTATATATGTATCCATTGGTTTCTGCAGTTCGTCGAACGCATCGGCTTGCTGCCGTTTGTGGTGTACCGCTTACTGCTCGGGGTGTGGCTCCTTTATATATATGTGTGACCCCACCACCTGCATTGCCGCCGGTCAGGGGACAGTTGACGGCGCAATATATTGGGGGTAAATTCTATTATTCCGCTATATGTTGTGTTTTTAATCATAATTGGTTACTTTACACGTGGTTAACGAGCAAACTTATAGCGTTAGGTGAGAAGTCGGGGTGGCACGGGGTGGTGCATTCGTCTGATCGCAATAACGACAACACAGGCCTAGGTATGAGAGGAGGATCGGCCGAATGACGGCAGCCCGCTTACAAAAATTACAAGCCGACGCGCCGGAAATCATGATGCAACCGGCGTCGCGGGACATATGGGACAAGAAGTACCGCCTGAAATCGAAATCGGGCGAGCCGATCGATGAGGATATTCATCACACCTATTTGCGCGTCGCCCGGGCGCTGGCCGACGTTGAAGCGACCCCGGAACAACGCGACGCTTGGTGCGACCGATTTGTTTGGGCGCTAGAAAATGGCGCGATACCCGCCGGGCGGGTGATGTCCAATGCGGGCGCGGAAGCACACAAGCCGGCGACCAGCACGATCAATTGCACTGTATCCGGAATCATCCCGGACTCGATGAACGGAATCCTGACGGCCGTGCACGAGGCGGGACTGACCCTGAAAGCCGGATGCGGGATCGGTTATGAGTTCTCTACCCTCCGCCCCAAAGGGGCATTTGTAAGTGGCGCCGGAGCGTACACCTCCGGCGCCCTTTCTTTTATGGATATATTCGACGCGATGTGTTTCACCGTGTCATCCGCCGGGGGGCGACGCGGCGCGCAAATGGGAACCTTCGATATTTCCCATCCGGACATTACGGAATTTGTTCGCGCCAAACGAGAAAACGGGCGGTTACGGCAATTTAATCTGTCGTGTCTTATTACCGACGAGTTTGTCGAGGCGGTAAAAAACGACAGTGATTGGCAGCTTGTATTCCCGGCGAGCCGGCAGGAGCTTGACGAAGAGCAATGCGAAATCGTCTGGCGTCAGTGGCCGTCAACCGAAGGTTATTTGACCAACGACACCGGCGAAGTGGCATGCCGCGTGTATCGCACGATACCCGCCCGACGCTTGTGGAATCTGATCATGACCTCAACCTACGATTATGCGGAGCCGGGATTTATCCTGATCGATCGCGTTAACGAGATGAACAACAATTGGTTTTGCGAGGAAATTCGTGCGACCAATCCTTGTGGCGAACAACCGTTGCCGCCATACGGAAGTTGCCTATTGGGGTCCGTGAATTTGACGAAATTTGTTGTCGACCCATTTACCGAGAACGCGCGATTCGATTGGGAACGGTATCGAGAAGTGGTTGCGGTGTTTACCCGGATGCTGGACAACGTCGTCGAGATTCATGGTTTGCCGCTTGGTAAGCAAGTCGACGAAATTACCTATAAGCGCCGCCATGGTATGGGTTTCCTCGGGCTCGGTTCGGCGCTCGCAATGCTAAGAATCCGTTACGGTGTTCCCGAATCGTTGGAGTTCACCGAACGTGTGGCGAAAGAGATGGCGAGCGTAGGTTGGGAAGTCGGTCTCGATTTAGCAATAGAAAAAGGACCGGCACCGATCATGCTGGATGAATTTACCGTCACGGAAAAGATGCTGGCGAAGCGGCCGGCGATGCGCGATGACGGGTACGGCGTGGGGGATAAAGTGCGGGGTTCGGTGTTGTTGGCGCGGTACAGTCGATACATGCAACAATTTCCGACGACCCTGATCGACCGCATCGCTGAACAGGGTGTTCGGTTTACCCACCACACGTCCATCGCCCCAACCGGAACCATCAGTTTATCGTTGGGCAACAATGCTAGTAACGGTATCGAACCGTCGTTTGCGCATCATTACAGCCGCAACGTTATCCGCGAGGGCAAAAAAACCAAGCAAAGAGTCGAAGTCTATTCGTTCGAATCTCTGGCGTACCGCCAATTGATTGATCCCGCTGCTGCCCCTAACGCCGAAGGCGACCATGTGTTACCGGACTACTTTGTAAGCGCCGATGCAATTACCCCGACGCAGCACGTCGATGTGCAGGCGGCGGCACAAAAATGGGTGGATTCGTCGATTTCGAAGACCGCCAATGTCCCCACCGATTTCGCATTCGACGAATTTAAGGATATTTACCTATACGCCTACGACAAGGGCCTAAAGGGTTGTACGACGTTCCGATTCAATCCCGAGGCGTTTCAAGGCGTATTGGTGAGAGAGGACGATCTGGCAAACACCGTATACCGGTTTACCTTGGACAATGGCGAAACCGTTGAAGTGCGCGGCAATGACGAAGTCGAGTACGACGGGGAAACCCATACCGCCGCTAACCTGTACGATGCCCTCAAGGAAGGGTATTACGGCCGATTTTAAGGCTAGGAATAGCGCGATGGCGATAAAGATCGATAGAGAGATTACCGAGTACGACCTTGTCACACGCGAGGTCGTTGATAAGGCCACTAATAAGAAAGTTATAGCGCAGGAGTCCGCCCTCGCCATACCGGCAGACGATTCCGGAGCACTCCCAGCCAACGTCGTGCAAATGCACGAGAAGGTCGAGCGGCCGGAGATGCTGCTGGGCACTACCTATAAGATCAAGACTCCGCTGTCGGATCACGCGCTATACGTGACCATCAACGACATCATCCTTAATCCCGATACCCCTTACGAAAAGCGCCGGCCATTCGAAATTTTCATCAACTCGAAGAATATGGACCACTTTCAGTGGATCGTCGCCCTGACTCGCATTATTTCAGCGGTGTTCAGAAAAGGCGGTGATGCGACGTTTCTGGTGGAAGAATTGCGCAGTGTGTTCGACCCGCAAGGCGGATATTTCAAGCGCGGCGGTAAGTATACGCCGTCGTTGGTGGCGGAAATCGGCGATGCGATCGAAGCGCATATGAAGATGATCGGTATGATTAAGGATGAAACACTCGACCCACATCAACAAGAACTCGTTGATGCGAAGCGCCGAGAATACCAGAGTCGCATCGAACAAAGTGGCGCCAATGCTGCTACACAAATGGATACAGATTTCCCAACCAGTGCGAATTTATGTATGAAGTGTCAAACGAAAGCCGTAGTGTTGATGGACGGTTGCATGACTTGTTTAAACTGCGGCGATTCGAAATGCAGTTAACGAACCGCTTTCTGATTTGTTCATGAGGTGGTATTTATGGTCGCAACGCAAATGCAAAAGATTGTCGACGCGTGTGCGACTAAAAATTGTCGCGATGTAATATTTACTGCGTTTACTTGACATTTTTTATTTCATCGCTATAGTTTACGCAGACTCAGTCAAGGGATGTCTTAGAAAACGGTCGAACACGCTTTTCAAGTACGTTACGGAAGAGGTCTAAACCGATTAATTGAGCGATGCTACAGAGATAAGCGAGGACGCAGGACAAAGCGAAACTTGACTAAGTTGTCAAATCAACGCATCCCAGAGGTCCGAAGACATGATTCGGATTTACGGCATTTTTCCCCCACGAGATCATCCGAGAATTTCAAGATTGCTTTGCCACGAACTGACGACGTGATGTTGATCTGTTCTGGCAGGCAGTGCGTGAGTAACTGGTAAGTAACTCAAATCCATAGGTATGTTCCTACACTCTCTACAGGAGGGGCGTTATGGCAGCAGCAAAGAAAAGAAGTACTAAGAAGAAGGCAGGGAAGAAGAAGTCGGCAAAGAAGAAGGCCGCGAAGAAGGTAACGAAGAAGAAGTCAACTAAAAAGAAGGCCACGAAGAAGAAAGCTACGAAGAAGAAAGCTACGAAGAAGAAGGCTAAGAAGAAGGCTACGAAGAAGAAGGCTAAGAAGAAAGCCACAAAGAAGAAGGCTACGAAGAAAAAAGCCAAGAAAAAGGCTAAAAAGAAGGCCAAGAAAAAAGCGACGAAAAAGAAGGCAAAACGTAAGACCGCTAAGAAAAAGACCAGCAAAAAAAAAAGCTAAGCGGGCAGGGATGAAAATCCCCTTGCCGTTCTAAGTTTTAGCCGCGGCCGGTCCATTTGGATCGGCCGCAACTTTCTTCTGCCCCACGGAATTCAATCGATCCTACCGCCCCGTGGGCGTTTCCCGCCTGTATCGCCTCATATTCGACGTCTACAGTGGCTGGCGGTCGTAACCGTCACAACCCGGATCGCCAAACCGGATAATCCGTTCCGGGGGTATTCGCGGTACCATCTCCGCAATTCCCTAAAAGTTGGTTAATTGACCACTACATTTGGATTCGCCTTGGGATGGCGTCGCGCTTGGAACATGGCTGCATATGACTGACGTATCGGCACCGGCCGTAGTCGAAATATCGGGTTACCGCATTGACGGCGAGATCGGGCGCGGTGGAATTGCCACGGTGTATCGGGCTCTCCAGGAATCACTAGGTCGCCAGGTTGCGCTGAAGGTGATGTCGCCCGCACTTGCCGCCGAGCCTAATTTCAGTGACCGCTTTATCCGCGAGGGGCACATCGTCGCGCAGTTTGCGCACCCCCACATCGTAACGATTCATGATATCGGTGTGTCTGGCTTCCACTATTACATCGCGATGGAGTACGTTGAGGGCGGAAGTCTGAGTGCGCGAATAGCTGAAACTGCGTCGCTCGATTGGGGGTTGGCCGTCATCGAGCAAATCGCGCTCGCGCTCGGTTACGCTCATGAACACGGCTTCGTCCACCGCGATGTGAAGCCCGAAAATATCTTGTTTCGCGCCGACGGCTCGGCAGTGTTGACAGATTTTGGTATCGCCAAGTCCACCGGTTCCAGCACCCAACTTACCAGCATTGGCACCATCGTTGGTACTCCGCGCTACATGAGTCCGGAACAGGCCCACGGCCGCGAGGCCGATCTACGCTCCGATATCTATGCGCTCGGTGTGATCTTGTATGAAATGTTATCGGGAAAACCGCCGTTCGATACGTCGGAGAGTTTAGCCGTGTTGTACGCCCATATTAATACTCCGATCCCGGCGTTACCGGATGACCGGCGTGCGCTGCAGCCGTTAGTCAACGCGATGATGGAGAAGAACCCTGAAAACCGCGTCCCGGATTGCGACACGTTGATCGAGCTCGTGCAGATGGCGCGGCGCGATCCGAATTATTTGTGCGTACCCCAACTCCTCGATGCCGGCGTATCATCGACAGCGGCTACGCCTCCGTCATTGCAGATACCTGCCGACGTCGCACAAAGCAAACCTCGACAGTGGCGCCGTGCGTGGTGGCGCCGCACCACACGGCGTACAGCATGGAGTTTGGTGGTGTTAATGACGCTGGCCGTCGGTGCGGTCTACTACAATGGACCGATCTCGGGCACCCAACTGCAGACCGAAGTGTCCGAATTGTTGCAGCGTGCGCGAGACGTAACCAGCGTTGACGTGTTAACCCGTGCCGATAGCTCTAGTGACGGCGCCGGATCGGCAACCGTCGCGACATCCGACGATGATTCCGAGGTCGCGGCGGTGTCGGGTGAAACGTCCCGCGATCTGGACGCATTGTTGCGGCGAGCGCAGCGTCATGTTGATGAAGGTCGCCTCATTGAACCCCCCGGCGCTAACGGCTTCGAGGTCTATCAATCGATCTTGCAGAGCATGCCTGACAACGAACTTGCCCATGCGGGTGTGCGGAAAATCGCAGATCAATTTTTGATATTGGTCGGGGAACAGACTAGCGCTCGGCAATTCGACGATGCTCAAGGCTCGTTACGGCGAGGCTTGAAAGTATTCCCAGATCACGACGGGTTGTTGGCGTATCAAGCGAACCTAGAACGTGTCATGCATGCCGACGTCGCCTATCGCGAGGCCGAGAAGTATTTCTTTGGAGACGGGGTTGCGGTGGACTATGGTGAAGCGGCGCGACATTATCTTGCCGCTGCGGAACTGGGGCACGCCGCGGCACAGACCGGTATCGGTGTGAGCTATGGAAATGGTTACGGTGTCGACGCCAATGAGCAGCAGGCTATCCGATGGCTGCAACGCGCCGCTCGCCAAGGCGATGCAATCGCGCAATACAACCTAGGGCTCGGCCTTGTGTTCGGCGCGACAGCCGCGCCCAGCGAGGCACTGCAATGGGTTATGAAAGCTGCGCAGCAGGACTACGAGCCGGCTTATCGCCTCCTGAGTTGGATGTACCAGAGTGGTAGCGGTGTGGCGCAAAGCACTAAGAAATCTCTGAAGTGGGGCATCAAAAGCGCATTCGCTCCGCTACCGGCCAATGCCAAAGTTGTAGATGCTTGGGAGTCTCGACTCGCCGAATCGACCACCGCCACTTCGTCCGGTGATGCCGATTCCAAGTAACAACAATTACGATATCTATAGCCGGTGTTTTCCTGTAGTCGGCCCAATTGGTGGAAAATTCACGACTACGAATTTGTGTATAAATTAAAGTCGTTCGATGTGTTGCGGCTTATTTAGGGCCGACGTCCTACCGCGCTTGGGTCTACATCGTTTGGGTGTGAACTACGGTATAGCGCCAGCGCAACTGACCGCGAATTTTGGCGCGACTAAAAATCAAATTGTCTTCAAAATCCCGCGATTGACCGGGCGGTATTCGGATCACCACCGGGCGGCGTTGCGAGCCCAGGATCGCGCAGCCGGATTCGTCTGTGCTATTGGATTCGCAGTCCAGCATCGCGATTTCAATTGTGGTCTCAGTTAACGTATGGGTCTCCGAGCCGTTGGTAATACGCGCAGTAATATTAAAACTGTCGCGATATGCTTCCGTTACCACGGCGTCGCTGATGACGACGCGACCGACCGGAATCAACAGTTCACGGCTATCGGGCTCGGCCTGCGAGCGCCAATACAGTAGGCCCACGACCGCTAACAACGCGGACAATATTCCGTACGCGGTTTTCGGGAAGCGGGTCGCGGCGAGCAATAGCGCGGCGATCACGATGGCAAACAAAACCCATTGCATTATTGGTCGGTCCGGATTCGAGTACGAGGCTGCACTATACCGTTTTCCCGCCGTTGTACGCAGCACTCGGGATCTCGGGATTGACATAGTGTATGTATTACACTATTATAGTAAGTGTAATGAACACACTAACAAAGTCGGTACTCGAGATGGCGCCTGCGGAGTCTTCAATGCCGTTGCCAGTGCAAATCGGGCTGGTAGTAATGTCGGTACACGACGGTCACTTGCAAGTACTGGTGCGCCGCGATTCGTCCGGTTGGCGTTTGCCGGGCGAACGCGTCGATAGTGCGGACGATCTGGACGCCTGTGCGCGGCATGCAGTCCGAGCGTGTGTAGCGCGCGATGATCTATTTGTGGAACAACTCTACACCTTCGGCGGAGCCGACAGTGGTGCCCGCAATTGCGCCATTACGGTTTGTTATTACGCGGTGAGGCCGTGGCACGCTGAGGCCGGACTGCAGGCCGCGTTGCAGTGGCGCGCGATGGCCGATGTGTTGCCGCTGCCGGCCAGTGATCGAGCGATCATTGATCGTGCTTACGAACGACTCCAAGCCAAGCTCAGTTATTCGACACTGGCATTTCATTTTTTGCCGGAGGAATTTACTCTCACAGACGTACAAACCGTGCATGAGATTATCTTGGGCGAAACCCTCGATAAAAGGAATTTTAGAAAGCGTATCTTGGCGCAAAACTTTGTCACCGACGCCGGGGCCTGTCGTCGTGACGGCTCGCATCGGCCGGCCCGGCTGTACCGATATACACAGCCCGGCGAAATTCGATACTTAAAGTGATGCTTCGCACTGGAGGGATCTATGAATCGTAGCACTGAGATTTTCGACACATTGCAAACCACGATATCGCAG
>CAXMMZ010000158.1:0-4297 GCA_964194565.1 Arenicellales bacterium | reverse complement strand
CTCGACCTTAATGACATCGGCGCCCATGTCCGCCAGCATCATGCCGCAGGCCGGGCCCGCCATGATGTGCGCGAGTTCGATCACGCGGATACCGTGCAGCGGCCCCACGCTACTTACCTTTGAACTGTGGTGTGGTCTTAGCCAGAAACGCGCGGTAGCCGATTTTGAAATCTTCGGTCCCGTAGCAGGCATAGCCTTCGTCGATCTCCGCTGCGCTGAGCGGCGTCGGATCCTCGAAGCGCTTGATAAATCGTTTGTGCCAGCGCGCGACCAGCGGCGCCCCTTCGGCGATTCGTTGTGCACAAACCATGGCTTCAGCCTCGACGAGCTCGTCCGCTACGACCCGCGTCACCAAGCCTTTTTGCATCGCCTCGGCGGCGTCAAACACTCGCCCCTCCAGCAAAATCTCCAAACTCACGGCACGGCCAACGAGTTGGTGTAATCCGCGCAACTCCGGTAATGGCATGACCAGCCCCAAACGTTTGATCGGCACACCGAAGCGGCTCGAATCGCCACAAATGCGCAAATCGCACAGCGCCGCGATCTCCAGTCCACCACCAACACAAATCCCGTGAATCATCGCGACGATGGGATGCCGGCAATTCGCAAACGCGTCGAAAGTAGTATGCATGACCGCGCCGTAAGCGCGGGCTTGCTCGGCATCGGAGCGTTCATTTTCAAACTCGGAAATATCGTTGCCGGGTGCAAACGACTTGGTTCCCGCCCCGCGTATGACAATGCAACGCACTGTATCGTCGGCCCCGAGCGACCCCATCACATTGCCAAGCTGTCGCCACATCGGCTTGGTCAATGCATTGAGCTTATCCGGGCGATTAAGCACAACCGTGGCGATTGCACCATCCCGATGCGCGAGGATTAATTCGGACATATTTGCCTCCGCTACCGATAGAAGAATCTCATCAATCCCATCGGCACAATTGGCACATACGTCAAGAATAAACCGATGTTAAATCTTGGCGATTAGGCGGCGCTCGCCGCCGGTGTATCCCGGCGCTGATCGGTGCTAAGTTGTAGCAGAGCCGCTTGGACCCCGCCTCGATTGTACGGCACATCGCTCAGCTCGAGTCCCATTTCCACACCGCTCAGCGTACCGGCCAGCATCAGCTCGTTGAAATCGCCCAAATGACCGATTCGAAACACCTTGCCCGCGAGTCGTCCCAGTCCGCTACCGAGCGACATATTGAATCTCTCGAGTACGGTAGTGCGGAACGCGTCCGCGTCATGGCCTTCGGGCATCAAGATTGCGGTCAGTGAATCGCTGTATTCGCGCGGGTCGCGGCACAGGATTTCCAGCCCCCAGGCACGTACCGCACACCGCGTGGCGTCCGCGAGTCGTGCGTGACGCGCGAACACGCTATCCATGCCCTCCTCCAGCAACATGCGCAGCGCTTCCCGCAAGCCGTACAATAAGTTGGTGGCGGGAGTGTATGGAAAATAACCATTGCGGTTGACGGCCAGCATATCCTCCCAGTCCCAATACGATCGAGGTAGCGTGGCCTGTGCCGCGGCACGGCAAGCCTTCTCGCTGACCGCGTTAAAACTTAAACCCGGGGGCAACATCAGGCCCTTTTGCGAACCCGCCACCGTGACGTCCACACCCCACTCGTCGTGACGGTAATCGATTGAGCCCAGCGACGAAATCGTGTCGACAAGGAACAACGCCGCGTGCTGAGTGCGGTCGATGGCAGCGCGAATGTCGGCGATACGAGAGGTAACACCGGTCGAGGTTTCGTTATGCACGACACACACCGCTTTGATTTCGCCATCGCGATCTTCAGTAAGCCGAGCCTCCACCGCGTGTGGGTCGGCGCCGTGCCGCCAGTCGCCGGCAATGAACTCAACCTGAAGACCGAACTTCTCCGCAAGATGACGCCATAGCGTGGCGAAATGTCCGGTTTCGCACATGAGCACCCGGTCGCCGGCGCTCAAGGTATTCACGAGTGCAGCTTCCCACGCACCGGTGCCCGAGGCCGGAAAAATTACCACCGGCGCGTCGGATTGGAATATCAGTTTGAGGTTTGCCAGCACTTCATTACCAAGCTCCCGGAAGCTTGGTCCGCGATGGTCGATGGTCGCGCTATCGATCGCGCGCAGAACACGCTCCGGAACATTGGTGGGTCCGGGTATCTGTAAAAAATGACGCCCGTTACTGTGCATACTGTTTGAAATGCGAATTTAAGTGACAGTATCAATTGCATACTGCATCCAAATTTGGCGTAATGCAACCGACCCACAGCGCCGCCGAGCGGCACGCATCCGTTGCATGGGAATACCTCTTGAATATTTGCCACGGCACAATCGCGCCGCTTTCCCGCAGCCGCCCCCTATGAATTCGTTGCCTCGTGCGAGCCTGTCATGGTGGGCACTCACGCGTGCCGCTAATTGCATGGATCGATACCGCGTGCTGCCCGCACTCCGTGGTTAATCCCAAGTCAGCGACTGCAGCGCCGCCGCTCGGTGATCCGCAGCTCGCGGAACGATTGCGGCGCGAGATCGAGGGCGATGTGTTGTTCGATGCGTTCTCGCGTGGTCGTTACAGTACCGATGCATCGATTTATCAAATCGAACCAATTGGAGTGGTCGTACCTCGTAACGAAGCCGATATGCAGCGCATCGTCGATATCGCGTGCGATGCCGGTATTCCACTGTTGCCACGCGGTGCGGGTTCGTCGCAGTGCGGCCAGACGGTTGGCCGGGCACTGGTAGTCGATACGAGCAAGTATCTGAATCGCATCGTTGCGATTGATGCCGATCGCCGCACTGCCGTGGTGCAACCGGGCGTGGTCATGGATGAGCTGAACAATTCGTTGCGTGAGCACGGGTTGATGTTTCCGGTCGATATCTCGACCGGCAGTCGCGCCACGCTAGGGGGCATGGCCGGTAATAACAGCTGTGGCACCCGTTCCATTGTCTACGGGCCGATGCGCGACAACGTCGTTGCGATCGATGCGATGTTGGCGGATGGCGAATCGATGCGCTTCGGGCCAATCGACACCGATACGCCTGCGGATCACCATTCGCCGCGCAGCCGCGAATTGACGGCTGCCGTATTGGCACTAGGTGCCCGTGAGGCCGACGAAATCAAACAGCGTTTCCCGGACTTGATGCGACGGGTCGGTGGCTATAACATCGACGCGTTGCTGCCGGACCACGGACCGCATGGTGTTAATCTTGCTCACCTGCTGGTGGGTTCGGAAGGAACGCTGGCGATGTCCACGCGACTGCAATTACGGCTACATCCGATTCCTGCGCATCGCGTCCTCGGTGTGTGCCACTTCCCGACGCTCTACGATGCGATGAGTGCGACCCGTCACTTGGTGGAATTGGGCCCTAGTGCGGTTGAATTGGTGGACCGCACAATGATTGAGCTGTCGCGTGATATCCCGATGTTCCGCGATACCGTCGACCGGTTCGTACAGGGTAAACCCGATGCACTGTTGTTGGTGGAATTTGCCGGCGACGATCAGGCTACACAACTGGCGAACTTACGTCGGCTCTGCGAATTCATGGCGCAATTGGGATTTGCGGGTGGGGTGGTTGAAGCCGTCGACCCGGATTTTCAACAAGCGATTTGGAACGTACGCAAGTCCGGCCTCAATATCATGATGTCGATGAAAGGCGACGGTAAACCGGTATCGTTTATCGAAGATTGTGCCGTTCGCCTCGACGATCTCGCCGAGTACACGCAACGCTTGACCGAGGTGTTTCGCAAACACGGCACGACCGGTACATGGTATGCCCATGCTTCGGTCGGCTGCTTACACGTGCGACCGGTACTGAATCTCAAGCTTGAAACCGATGCCTTGAAGATGCGGGCCATCGCTGAGGAAGCATTCGCGATGGTTCGCGAATACAAGGGTTCACATTCCGGTGAACACGGTGACGGACTGGTGCGATCGGAATTTCACGGTGTGATGTTCGGTGAGCGCATGGTACGTAACTTCGAGGAACTGAAAGCGCTGTTCGACCCCGAGCAGCGCATGAATCCCGGTAAAATTGTGGACCCGCCGCGGATGGACGACCGGCAACTTTTCCGCTTTAAGCCCGGTTATCGGGTAGCGCCGATCGCGACCGCATTGGACTGGTCGGAGTGGGGCGGTATCGGTGGTGCCGTGGAGATGTGCAATAACAACGGTGCGTGCCGCAATCGCGGCGCCGGTGTGATGTGCCCGTCGTACCGCGCGACCGGTAACGAAAAGGATTTGACCCGCGGCCGAGCCAACAGTCTGCGCTTGGCGTTATCGGGACAGCTCGGATCCGAGGCGCTGACCTCGGA
>CAXMMZ010000157.1:0-8285 GCA_964194565.1 Arenicellales bacterium | reverse complement strand
TTCGCGGTCGGTGATATAAATACCTATCCCGGCAAGAAGAAGCTAATCCTAAGCGGTTTCCATGAGACCGCGCTGGCATCGTTCGGGGTACATCGGTACTTATACCCTGATACCAAGGTGAATCTCCAATACACAACGACGAGCCCGAAATTGCACGCGCGATTGGGATTAAAAGAAGCAGTGTAAAGCGATTACAGGATCTATCGTCCTTGCGACGAGTCCGGGTTTTGGTAATTGACGCTGATTGAGTTTTCTAATTCCGCCAGTCGGTTATCGGATTTGCGCAGCAAACGGTGTTTCTTGCTGCCAAATATCCCATTTAAGGGGTGGCTGAGTCCGACTTCGTAATACGGATTCTCAGCGCACGTTTTGTTTTGTTCACGTTGTGTTTCCATGATCTGTTTGTTAATGGGTCCGGGACACCGTCCGCGGGTCACCTACAATGGCCCTCAAGTACACACCCTAGTTTGAATATATTATGGTAAGCAAAAATCGTGCCAATCCGGCGCGAATCGCGGAGCCGCCGTGAGCAACGATTACAGCGGTCGTTACGTGAGTCGGCAATGGCTCGGCGGTGACCGCTACGGTCAGTTTGGTGACGGAATTTGTCAGCCGAAGGCGTTGCCGTTGGTCGGCACTGTGTCGACGGGATTTTCCGAGAACGCGCCCGACTTCAGTATCGGCGACGCTACCGAGCGCATGCACCCGGCGGTTATTGTCTCTCCTGGGCGGACTTGTCGACTAGGAAGTTGACGACGTCCATGAGCGCATCGTTACTGCCCGCCATCGTTACCGAAGTACGGTACTTTCCATCGATGATAATAGTGGGCACGGCGTCGATTTCGTAACGTTCCGCCATAACCTGTGATTGGCGCATCTTACTGTCCACGGCGAACGAATCGAATGCATCCATAAACTCGCCGCCATCGATGCCGAACTGAGCGACCCAATCCGCTACTTCCTTGGCCGTTCGAAATCGTATTCGGTCTTTATGGATTGCATCGAAAAACTGTGTGTGCACCTGGTCCAGGATACCGAGTATCTCAAAGGTATAAAAAGCCTGTCCGTGAACAGCCCAACTGTTGTTGAGGACGGCCGGCATCGGGACGTACTCGGCGTTGTCCGGTTTGGTTTCGAGCCACTTGTGGATATAAGGTTCCAACCGATAACAATGCGGGCAGCCGTACCAGAACAGTTCCCGTACCTCGATATTTTCTCCGGTTTGCACCGGCTGCGGTTTACCCAGCGTTTGGTAGTGGACACCGGCGGTGTATTCCGCCGCATGGCCGACCGCAGCCATAAGAAAAAACGTGAGTACTGCGGGTAATAAGATTCTCATGTGTAAACAGCTCCTAAATTTTATTGACTAATGTTGGGAACCTCTACAAAAGTCATGAACGATCAACTTGGGCCCAAAATAATCAATATCCGCGTTGCGAAACGCAAGCAATAGCCGGGCTATTGCTTGCATTCCACGCCTTGATCTTGATCATTTTGAATCCCGACTTGATTCGCCCAGACTTATGCAGAGGTTCCTTTGATTGTATCCGCGCGGCCGAGTTCCATGGAACTCGGGTCAGCTTGAAATCGCTCGATCAGTCGTCGGTGCAGGCCTGAGAAATCGCCATTGCTCATTATGACGATATGGTCCCTGGGTCGGGCCACCGCTAGGATCTGCTCGATTATTGTATCGATCGACGGCTCGACCTGCACGCGATGGCCGTCGGCCAATGCGTTCAGGTCCCAGTCCAGGTTCGCCGGCCGGTATAGCCAGGCTCGATCCGCTGACTCGAATGCGTCTAGCAACTGCTCACGGTGGGTTCCTATACGCATCGTGTTGGAGCGCGGTTCGAATACCGCGAGTACGCGGTCCTTACCGACGGCCGCGCGCATCGCCGTTAGGGTTTCCCGAATCGCGGTCGGGTGGTGTGCAAAATCATCGTACACGTGGATGTCGTTGCCCCGGTACAGGCATTGTAAGCGTCTTTGTACGGGTTGGAAGGTGGCCAGGCTTCGGCAACTCTGTGTGACGCTGACGCCGGCATGGCTCGCGGCGGCAACGGCGGCGAGCGCGTTGTACACATTATGGAGGCCGATTTGCTCCCAGCTTACCGGGGCGGATTCGCCGTCCGGAGTGCGCACCGTGAAGCGGCGGCCGTCGTTGCTTGATAGTGTGGCGCTCCAGGCGTCGGGCGCGATATCGATGCCAAAATATTCGATCGGAGTCCAGCAACCCATGGCCAGGGTTGAGGCGAGATTGTCGTCTCTGCCATTGGCAACAATACACCCGTTATCGGCAACGGAACGGATTAAATGATGGAATTGGGTTTTGATTTCCGCGATTGAAGCAAATATGTCCGCATGGTCGAATTCGAGGTTATTAAGCACCGCAATGTGCGGCCGGTAGTGTACAAACTTTGAACGTTTGTCGAAAAATGCGGTGTCGTATTCATCAGCTTCTACCACGAAGCAGTCACCCGCACCGAGTCTCGCCGATACGTCGAAATTTTGCGGCACACCACCGATCAGAAAACCGGGTTGCTGTCCGGCGTCTTCCAGAATCCAGGCCAGTATGCTGGCGGTCGTGGTTTTGCCGTGGGTTCCGGCTACCGCGATAACGCGGCGCGAACTGAGAACCTGTTCAAACAGCCACTGCGGTCCGGAGGTGTAAGGCATGCCCTGGCGCAGCATCGCTTCAACGGCGGGATTGCCGCGCGATAGCGCATTTCCGACGATCACTATGTCCGGCGCGGGCTCAAGGTGTTCGGGTTTATAGCCGGCACATAATGTGACGCCGAGCTGCTCGAGTTGGGTACTCATCGGCGGGTACGCGGCGCCGTCCGAGCCCGTCACATGGTGCCCCTGCGCACGCGCCAGGGCCGCGACACCGGCCATAAAGGTGCCGCAGATACCGAGTATATGGATGCGCATTAGCCCGAACCCTTCGTGAAATGTCTGGGCTAGAGCGAATCCGCGACGACCAGTCCGAATTTTGTAATTATTAGCACCAGCACCACCACAGTTAGCAATTGCACTGCGCAACCAATCAGGAAGCTCTTTGCAATGCTGGAATCGATGGCGTGACGTAGCACGTGGGTCATAATGGCAAGATACCAAGCGGCGACAGCCATCACGATCGGTGCCGGTAACGTCGTCGTCGCACTGGGTTGTGTCATGTGATCGGCACCTGGCGATACGATCCAGCCGATTAACTGCATGAGTGTCAGTGCACCGAACAATGCAGTGATGGTTTGCCGCCAGCGTTCGGGAACGCCATTGTATTTGAGGACTAGCCAAATGACGGTGGCGAAAATGATGACCTGGAGTGTCGATATCGCGAGTGTGGCACCGAAGGTGTCACCGATTGTCGCGGTCAGTAGAGATGTGGCGAGTGCCAGCAGCGCGGTGAGGACCAGCAGCTGATGGGAATCCGGGATATCCTGGGGTTTCGCCCGAAACGTAACGAGATTTGCAAAATATTTGACAATTTGAACCATATCTGGCGGCCTATCCGCTATGTTTTGATGCGATCTGAGCGTTTAGCCGGGATCGTCCACATTGGTGGACCATTGGCCGTGTAATTTCTCAGTAATTAAATAAGTTAAAGTCTACTATGGACCACTCGGCGTCGGTACTGCTTGTCGTGTTCGGATTCAGAAAAAATGCAGCGCTGTCTTAGGTGCAATCCTCCGTGATCCATCGTTACGCCTGGGAATCGTCGCGCCGACCTGATTGATGGCATATCGCCGCGGTCTGCACGACACAGTTAGGGGGTAGCCGCAAACACTAACTGGTTGAGCGGATGTTACACCACAATTGCACCGCAGTTGCAGCTTGGAACTTGCATGATAATGACGACTAGTGACGAAATCGTTCCCGCACCGCGGCTGATCGAGACCGATGCGGCGTTGCGGACGTATTGCGAATCGCTGCGGGATACCGCGTGGCTTGGGGTCGATACCGAGTTTTTGAGGGTAAACACATACTATCCGCAACTGTGCCTTGTGCAATTCGCGAACGCAGACAGTATTGTGTTGCTGGATCCCGTCAAGATAGGCCGCCTCGATCCATTGCGCAGGGTGTTGGCCGATTCGGGGATCGTCAAAATTGTGCACGCAGCGCGCCAGGATCTCGAGGTGTTGGTTCAGCACGGCGTTGGTTTGCCAGTGCCGATATTTGATACTCAACTGGCGGCCGCGTTTTGTGGTCATGGTGAGCAACTCAGCTACGCGCATTTGGCGCAGTCCGTTTGTGGCATCACGTTGGCGAAATCGGAAACCCGCACCAATTGGTGCGAGCGGCCGTTGCGGCCGGCACAGATTCATTATGCGGCGGATGACGTTCGATATCTCGGGGCGTTGTACGAATCGCTTCAAGCCGAGTTGGTGGCCGGTGGCAAGCTGGATTGGTTACAACAGGAATGCGCACTGCTAGCCGAACCCGATCAATATAAAAATCCCCCGGAGTTTGCGTATCGGCGCCTAAAACGAGGCCAATCCCTGGACGTTGCCGCGCAGCACCGGCTTAGTCGTCTGGCGGAGTGGCGCGAACGCACCGCGCAACGCATCGATTTACCCCGTGAATGGGTGTTGCCGAACGCCGCTCTGTTCGATATCGCAGGGTTGGAGTCACTTGATGTCGCCGCGCTGAAACAAATCGATTCGCTGCGACCGCGGCAGCGCGGACGTTGGGGCGAGGAACTCATTGCTGCGCTACGAGACGCTGGCGGCGACGGCAGTCCACTGTGGCCCGACGCCGGGCGGTTATCGGCACGGCAAACCGATTTGCGTCGGCGCTTAACGACGCTGGTGCAGCACTGCACTCAGCAGTACAACATGAGTGCCTCGTTACTCGCGACACGTCAGGATTTGGACCGGCTTATTCTTGGTGATCGTACGTCGGCGGTGTTACACGGCTGGAGACGTGCTGCGATCGGGGACGCCTTGCTGGCTGCACTTGAAGATCAGCCTGAACCGCCGATGGGTAGCCCGGGCTAGTCATTGGGTCGTTTGGGTAACAGAACGATTATTTCCCCGGATTGTTTCATATTGCCAGCTAATTGTTCGGCGTCGTCGCCGTGTCCCCAGAAAATGTCGGCGCGCAGTGGCCCGCGGATGGCACCGCCGGTGTCTTGCGCCAGCAGTAATCGCTGCAATCGACGTTCGTCACCGGGGTAGCGGGTATCGATCCAGACCGGTGTGCCGAGCGGAATCACCGCAGGGTCAACCGCTATGCTGCGCCCGACGCTGAGCGGGACTTGAAACGCACCGATGGGTCCGCTGCCATCGGATTGATGGGCCGTGAAAAACACGTAGCTCGGGTTGCTATGCAGGATGGATCTGGCTCGATCCGGGTACGACCGCAACCAATCCCGGATGCTGAACAAATTTACTTCGTCCAGGCTCAATTCTCCGAGATCTACGAGTGTTTTACCAATCGCCACGTAGGGATGGCCATTCTGGTCGGCATAAGCGACCTTCAAAATGTCACCGTCGGTCATACGGACGCGCCCGGAACCTTGCACATGCAGGAAAAACAGGGCCGTCTCGTCATCGACCCAGAGCAATTCGTTGCCGGATAACAACGACGTATCGTCGTCCAGATCTTGTCGCGAGTAGTAGGGCACGACACGCCGCCCCACGACCCGGCCACGAATGCGCTTGCCTTCCAGTTGCGGATACAAAACACGGAGATCAATCGTGAGCAGATCGTCAGGCCGGGCGTACAATGGATAGCGATACCGCGCCGACGGTTCGAGGCTGCCACGCAGCAAGGGTTCGTAGTAACCGGTGAACAAGGCCTCCTGGCGGCGCGTCTTGCCGTATACTCGGTGGGGTGTGAAATGCGTCTGAAAAAACCGCCGGGCCGTGTCGTCATCAGGACTCGGTAGTTCCGCAGCGTGCAAGCAGATGCGTTCCCAATCGGCATCTCTTGAGGCCAATCGTGTGCAGCTTTGTTGCAACGCGTTCCACGCTTGGCCATGACGGTCTTGGTTCCAGCCGCGGACGCGGGACCACTTGATGGCGTCACCAATACCCGTTGCCGGGCGAAATTGTGCGCAACCCTGAATTAGTAGCACGGCAGCTAGTAGCACTGTCACAATACATCGTGACGAGTGTCTTTGTTGACGAATTAAAGTGATGGTCGCGGTACGAGTGCTTTGCACGAATGAGATTTTGTTTATGAGCAAGGCGAAAATGCGCGCAGCAGCGCAGTTTACATAAAGTAAATGAGTATTCGAGCACATGTCCAACGCCGATCGGGAGCACAAAATCGGTCGTGCCAAGTGCTCGACACGGTATTGTCTACACTTAAGGGCATCGTGCCAACCCGAATCGATCGTATGCGAGTAGAGTGAATGCCGCAATCACATGATACTGAAACCGCGATGCTGACGTTGCCCACGGTTGGGTTCGGAACGATGACATTGGGCGATCAGGTAGACCAACAGGGGTCGATGCAGTTACTCGATATCGCCCTCGAGCATGGAGCGACGCTAATCGACACGGCCAATTCGTACAACTCCGGGCGCTCCGAACGAATCGTCGGGCAATGGATTCGCAGCCGCGGCGCTCGGGATGAGATCGTGCTCGCCACCAAGGTCCGGTACGGCGTTGGAGATGAGCCAGGCACGGAGGGTCTTGCCCCGGATATGGTAGTCGCACAAGTCGATGCTTCGTTGCGCCGACTGGATGTCGACTATGTGGATATATTGTATCTGCATCAGCCGGACGATGACGTGCCATTGGATATTACCTGGGAGTGTTTACATCGAATCGTGAATGCGGGCAAGGTACGCCATATTGGTGTGTCGAATTTTGCCGCTTGGCAAATAGCGGGCGCTAGCCACTCGGCAGAGCGTCATAGCTGGCCGCCACCGGCCGTGGTGCAACCGATGTATAACGCGATCGCGCAGGGCGCCGCTGCAGAACTTTGGCCGATGACGCGAGCGTACGGAATCGCGACCTGTATTTACAATCCGTTGGCAGGTGGGTTGTTGACCGCTAAGCATGCGGCGGCCGATAGCCCGACCGCCGGCACGCGTTTAGCCAGAAGTGAAACCTACCGGCAGCGCTATTGGCATCCTCGGCAACGTGAAGCGGCCGCACGATTGGCCGACGGCGCGACCCAAAGTGGGCGTTCAGCTACCGAGTTGGCACTGCGGTTTGTGTTGGATGACCCGAACGTAGATTGCGTATTACTGGGAGCGACCGGGCCCGCGCAATTGCAAGAATCGTTACGGGTAGTGGCAGCGCCGATGCTGTCGGCCGCTGAACGCGATCGTTGTGATGAGGTATGGAGGTGGTTGCAAGGGCCGATACCGCGTTATTATCGGACCAATGATCGGGCCACGGCGTGACCCGGAGATTTCACGAAGGCGCGCCTTCGAGGAAAAATCCGGGCAAATCCCGCGGTTCGGGGAAATGATAACGGCTTCGAGAGGTTGCGACTATGAGGACGATACTCGTTCCGTATTACGGTAAATCGGTGGCGGGCAGTGCGCTCGATACGGCCCTTGTGGTTGCGAATACCTACGGTAGCCATATCGAAGGCTTGTTCGTGCGCCAATTGCCGCCCATTGTTGCTGGGGAAGGAATCACGCTGCCCGGCGATTACATGACGCAGTTGGCGGAAGAAGGTCGTCAGCTGGCGCGAAAAGCCGAGGAGGAATTCGCCGCGGAGATGACGCGCCGAAATATACCGGTGTCGGGACTCGGCGCAGCGTCGAACTCGGTGACCGCGAGTTGGTCCGAAACCGACGGCATAGAGAGCCAGGTGGTCGGCGATTACGGGCGGGTTTTCGACTTAATTGTGATCGGCCGGCACCAAGCCAGTTCGGCGGTCGACTGGCGCGCGACCTGTGAGTCGGCGCTATTTGATACCGGCCGCCCTGTGTTGGTCGCAGCCGATCAGGCTCCGGAGGCGTTCGCAACGCGCATTGTCATTGCCTGGAACGGTAGTACCGAGACGGCACGGACTCTGGCGATGTGTCCAGAACTATTGCGTCGCGCCGCATCGGTCGTAGTTTTGGTTGTCGAAGGGGCCACCGTCCCGGGTCCGGGCGCTGACGAACTGGTGGCGCATCTGCTGCGTAACGGCGTGAAAGCCACCGCCAAAAATGTCGCCGCGGATAGCCGGGCCGCGGGGCGAGCGATTCTCGACGAAACTGCAGAACTCGGTGCCGATTTGCTCATTAAGGGGGCATTTACCCGCAGTCGTTTGCGGCAGATGATTTTCGGTGGCCCGACCAGCGAAATCCTCGCGGACGCGACGCTGCCGGTATT
>CAXMMZ010000156.1:0-2396 GCA_964194565.1 Arenicellales bacterium | reverse complement strand
CGGCGTCCGATTCCAGGCGATCGACAATATCGTGAATGATGTTATCTTTGATGGTCTGTTGGTACGGCGTGACATTTCGCTCATTGATCCCATAGAAATTACGCTTACGCACATCAATTGGATCGACGCGAAGATACCGCGCGATCTCGTCGACGACGTATTCAATCGCGAACATACCCTGCGGTCCGCCAAAACCCCGAAATGCAGTATTCGAGACGGTATTGGTCTTGCAGCGGTGCGATACGATAGTGACGTTCTCGAGAAAATACGCGTTATCGCTATGGAACATCGTTCGATCGTTGATCGCCCCTGACAAATCCGCCGACATTCCGCAGCGCGACGCGTAGATAAGCTCAATAGCTTCGATAAGTCCTTCGGAGTTAAAACCAACGTCGTAGTCAATCGCGAAATCATGGCGTTTACCGGTCATAATCATGTCGTCGTCGCGATCGAGCCTGAGCTTCACCGCGCACCCGGTTTTACTGGCCAGCAACGCGGCAACAGCGGCAATGAGTGCCGGCTGACTTTCCTTGCCGCCGAATGCGCCACCCATACGGCGACACTCCACGACGATGTCTTTGGACTTTTTCCCAAGTGCCTGCGCGACCATATGCTGCACTTCGCCGGGATGCTGGGTCGAGCTATACACCAACATATCGCCGTCCTCTTGCGGAATCGCGAGGGCGATATGCCCTTCGAGGTAAAACTGATCCTGGCCGCCGAGACTGACGCCGCCGCTAAGCCGGTGCGACGCCTGTTCAAGCGCGGCTTTGCTGTCGCCGCGGCGGATCGTTTGCGTCGGCAACACGAACGACTGCGCGTCGAGTGCTGCCTTGGGATCGAGGATAGGAACTAGGTCTTCATACTCGATCTGGGCCAAGCGCGCGGCGCGGCGAGCCTGTTCGACGGTATGCGCGGCGACCGCAAACACGGATTGGCCGACATACTGGACGATTTCGGGCGCAAAAATCGGATCGTCGTCCAACACCGGCCCGTAATTATTTTTCCCAGGCACTTCCGGCGCGGACATGACCGCCACAACACCTGGCGCGGCGAGCACTTTGGTCAATTCGAGGTTTGCGATTCGCGCATGGGGGCGAGTGCTCATGCCAATCGCGGCGTGCAACATGCCGCGGGGCTCAGGGATATCGTCCGTATACAGCGCGTCACCGCCGACGTGCAGATGCGCGCTATCGTGTGGCAACGCAGTGCCTACGGCGCCCTTGATAGCCGATGTCGGCGTGGCCTTATCGCTCATCGTGCCGCCCGTATCGGTACACGCTGTCCACACCAGGGTGCCCGGTACTTTCAAGGTAGAAGCGGTACAACAAATTCTTACTCACGCTTAATCGATATTCCGCACTGGCACGCATATCCGTGATCGGTGCGTAGTCATCCTCCATGGCGTCCATTGCAACCTGCACAGACGATTCAGTCCAATCCCGCCCTACCAATATCTGCTCGCACGCTTTAGCGCGCTTAGGCGTAACCGCGACGCCGCCGTATGCGATTTTAATATCGTGCACCTTGCCACCTTCCAATTGCAAACGGTAGGCGCCACACACGGCGGAAATATCCTGATCGAATCGCTTCGAGATTTTATAGCTGCGAACGTGGGTGTCTCGTTGCGGCATAGGAACTCGAATAAACGCCACCACCTCATCCGACCGCCGCTCAGTGGATTGATAGTCGAGGTAAAAATCCTCTAATGCCAGCTCGCGCGTGCCATCGCGGCCATGCAACACCACGCTCGTCCCCAATGCAATCAACGCCGGCATCGAATCACCGATGGGTGAGCCGTTGGCGATGTTACCGCCGAGAGTCGCCGCATTGCGAATTGGAGGCGATGCGAATCGCAGGAACAATTCTTCAAGATCCGGATAATGTTGTATCAGAACCGGAATCGCATCGGTCAGGCTAACGGCTGCACCGATTTCGATATGCGACGCGGTGGCATCCACGCGGCGCAGTTCTTCAACATTACCGATATAGATAAGCGTATCGAGGTCGCGGTGTTGTTTGGTTACCCAAAGCCCAATATCCGTACCGCCAGCAAGAATGTACGCATCGGGATGCTGCTGCAACAGCGCCGACAAATCATCTAAATTGGTGGGCGAAAAATAACGTGCGCCATCGCGTTCGAGTACCAACGGTTGTTGCCGCTGCAGTGTGCCGAGTAATTCTGTAAGGTGATCGTCGTCCGCATAACGATCAGTGTCGGCTCCGAGGCTATTCATCTTCTGCGCGGCTTCGACGATTGGCCGATATCCGGTGCAGCGGCACAAATTGCCGGCCAATGCGTCATCCACATCGCTACGGCTCGGATTCGAATTGGTTTTGTACAACGCGAATAGCGACATCACGAAACCCGGAGTGCAAAACCCACACTGCGACCC
>CAXMMZ010000155.1:0-62721 GCA_964194565.1 Arenicellales bacterium | reverse complement strand
ACGGATTGAACGCGCGCAGGACTTTGGCAATATCGATGTCGTGTTTCACCAAGGCGCGTGTTCAGATACGATGGAGGCCGATGGCGATTATATTATGGACAACAACTTTACTTATTCGAAAATTCTATTCGGATACTGTGTTAGCCGCAACATCCCATTCATATATGCATCGTCGGCTTCGGTTTATGGAGCTGGTGCCACATTCGTCGAATCATCGGCGCACGGGCACCCATTAAATATCTACGCATATTCAAAATTGCTATTTGACAATTTCGTGCGGCAACGGCTTGAACGGCTAGAGTCGCAGGTCGTGGGATTACGCTACTTCAATGTATACGGCCCGAATGAACACCATAAAAATCGAATGGCGTCAGTGGCGTATCAATTTTCGAAGCAGTATTTCCAGCATGGGGAGGTGCGATTGTTTGAGGGAACGGCGGGATACGGCAACGGCGAACAACGTCGCGACTTTGTCTCAGTGGATGATGTTGTGGCAGTAAATCTGCGTTTCCACGAGTGTCCCGACAAGAGCGGAATCTTTAATGTTGGCACCGGCCGTAGTCAAACCTTCAACGACGTTGGTGCGGCGGTTATTAATAGCATTCGACGGTCGCGGTCCGAACCGGAATTAACATTAGCAGAGCTTGTGGAGTCGGGATTGATCCGCTATATCGAATTTCCCGAACTGCTTCGCGGGAAATATCAAAGTTTTACTGAGGCAGATATCGCACATTTGCGGGATTCGGGATACATCGCACCTTTCTTGGACGTCAATGCGGGTGTCGGCCGCTATGTACAGCGAATGATGGCTACCAGCGATGCTTAAGGAGAACGCGTCGGCCGTACCATTTTTGCTCGCGGTCTGTTCGGAGCGAATATTGAATCGAAGTCTCGATATCGGTTCTAACTTATTCTTTTTAATTGAGTTTCCTTGACTAATTGAATGTCCGCCAGTATAGTGTTCAGTCCGTGAACGCTTGCTCGAATAACACCTCTGGGGCGGAGTTATTGAATGTGAGAACGGTTTGTCCAGAGCCGCCCAGCACTGGCGGCAAAGCAGCGACCCTCACCACACCAAGAAACCTCTTGAACAATCCCTCGAACTCTCCGCCAAAATTCCGGACTCTCATGCAATATGCGGGCTAGCGACACCCGAAAAGAACAGCTGACACTGGAGTTGCTAGACGCAATTGACCGGCGCAGCGACCTAAGCCAGCGCCGCTTGGCGAACCAATTAGGTGTGGCGTTAGGGTTGGCGAATTCGTACCTGCGGCGCTGTGTACGCAAAGGTTTCGTAAAGGTCAGTGAGGCACCGGCAAATCGCTATCTATATTATCTTACTCCAACGGGATTTTCCGAAAAGGCACGCCTGACATCACGGTATTTGTCTATCTCGTTCGATTTCTATCGTCAGGCGGGCCGCTCTTGCAATCGTATCTACGAGAATTGTGTCGAATGCGGGGTTCGTCGCTTGGTTTTATGCGGTATCTCGGATCTCGCTGAGATCGCAGTATTGCGTGCGATTGATTTCGATATTGAAATCATAGGTGTCTTTGATCGGAATGGGCAAAGGTCCGAGTTTTTGTCCAAGCCCGTATGGGATCAATGGGATAAATTGCCTCGGTTCGATGGCGTCGTGGTAACGGATGTGACTACTCCGTTGGCGACGGTTAGTTATCTTCGCTCCAAGTTACCGAGTCAGCGGGTGTTGGCGCCAGATATGTTGCGAGTTGAGTAATACGTGCCTCACTTCGAATCGGCGTGTTGAAACGATGAAAATCATGGTTACCGGCGCTGCTGGATTTATCGGCGCTAAACTTTGCCAGCTATTGTTGGACAGAGGCGATAGCGTTATCGGTGTTGACAACCTGAATGATTATTATGATGTAAGACTGAAATGTTCTCGTCTGGAACTGTTTGAGAGTCATACGGCTTTCGAGTTACAGACGATCGATATTTCCGACCGCGAGGCCATGAGCTTGTTGTTTTCACAATACGGGTTCGATGTCGTAGTGAATCTGGCCGCCCAAGCCGGAGTGCGTTATTCGATCGAGAATCCCGCGACCTATATCGACACCAACCTGGTCGGCTTTGGAAATATTCTAGAAGGATGTCGCGCATCAGGCGTTAAGCACCTTGTATATGCCTCGTCCAGTTCGGTTTACGGAGCGAACACGCGTTTGCCCTTTAGTGAACATATGGATGTGGACCATCCGCTGTCTCTGTACGGCGCCACGAAGCGCGCTAATGAACTGATGGCCCATGTTTACTCCCATTTATTCGCGCTGCCGAGCACGGGGCTTCGGTTTTTTACCGTCTACGGACCGTGGGGACGACCGGATATGGCCTTGTTCAAGTTCACACGGGGAATTCTCGCGGGTGAACCGATCCCAATTTACGGTCATGGTCAGATGATTCGAGACTTTACGTATATCGATGACATTGTGCGCGGTGTTATTGAGGTAATGGATAGAGTTCCGCCAGCATCCATATCATGGAGTGGGACGGACCCGGACCCGGCGGCGGGAGCGGGACCGTTTCGGCTATATAACATTGGTAACAGTCGACCAGTCGAGCTATTGCGTTATATAGAAGTGTTGGAAGAGTGCCTGGGTAAGAAAGCGATAAAGCAAATGTTGCCTATGCAAGATGGCGATGTGCGTGCGACTAATGCTGATGTCAGCAATTTAGAACGCGATACCGGCTACCGCCCGACAACACCAGTCGAGATCGGAATTCGACAATTCGTGGATTGGTATTCTGATTATTACCAATTGAGAGATTACGGACGCAGTGTGAGCGACCAAAGTAGGCAAATTTAGCGGAAACTAGGGGGGGCGATATTGAAGAAACGAGCTTTAATTACGGGCGTTACTGGCCAGGATGGAGCTTATCTCGCCGAGTATTTGCTCGGTAAGGATTACGAGGTCCATGGGATAAAACGTCGATCTTCGTCGATAAATACCGAACGTATCGACCATTTATACCTCGACCCACATTTTTTCGACGTGGATTTTCGCTTGCATTACGGCGACATGACCGATTCGACAAGTTTGATCCGGGTCATTCAACAAGTTCAGCCTGATGAAATCTATAATCTGGCGGCTCAGAGTCACGTCGCGGTGTCGTTCGAGGAGCCCGAATACACGGCGGATGCCGACGCGCTTGGAGCACTACGTTTATTGGAGGCGATCCGTATTTTGGGGTTGGAAAACAAGACCCGATACTACCAAGCGTCAACCTCGGAGCTATACGGGGTAATCCAGGAGAAACCGCAGACCGAAACAACGCCATTTTATCCGCGCTCTCCGTATGGTGTGGCAAAGCTTTATGCGTATTGGATTACGATCAATTATCGGGAAGCATATGGCATATTCGCATGTAATGGAATTTTGTTTAACCACGAATCACCAATTCGAGGAGAAACTTTTGTCACCCGAAAGATCACGATGGGTATGGCCAGTATCGTGTCGGGTAAACAAGATTGTTTGTATCTAGGGAACTTGTCCGCGAAGCGCGACTGGGGTCATGCTAAGGACTATATTGAGATGCAATGGCTAATGTTGCAACAGGAACAACCACAGGATTTTGTGATCGCTACCGGACAGCAATATACAGTTAGAGAGTTTGTGAATTGTGTCGCGCAGAATTATGGAATGACATTGCGTTGGATCGGCTCCGGATGTGACGAATGTGGAATCGTAGACAGCATAAATCGGAAAACAGCGCAGCAATGGCTGCCTGAAGGGTTCGATCTTTCTGGATTGTTGGATCGTACTGTCATTCGTGTTGATAAGCGATATTTCCGGCCATCTGAGGTAGAGGACTTAATTGGTGACGCCGGTAAGGCGGAACGAGTATTGGGCTGGAAGCCAAAAATATCCTTTACGGAATTGGTGTCGGAGATGACGCGGTCCGATTTTGCTCGCATTGCCGCTAAGGGCTAGTCAACACGATAGAGCGATTCACGACCGAGTCGGATATGAAAATGATTCAGAGGACGTTTGGTGTCCTTGCTTAAAGCCGCGTCGCCGGGTCGTTCCTGGTCACTTGCGACACTCGTGGTGACGGATGCGGCGGGGCTCATCGTATGCATGAATGTTGCTTACGAGGCCCGCCTGTCGACCTGGGTAGGGATCCAATCCACACCATTGTGGGGGCTGGTCGCAGTAACGTTGCTGTGCCTGTACATTATGGATGTGTATGGAGTAGATACCACTGATTCCAGGTGGCGATTGTGTGGAAAAACCGCGTTGGCCGTCGTCGTCGCCAGCATCATTGTTACGGGGCTCGTTTACGTCGCGGGCACGCCTCGCTTGCAGCGCGAGCCGTTATTTTGGCGAAGTGTGCTGCCGTTTGGAATGTTGGGATTCGCCATATTGGCGATGATAAGTCGCCTTATCGTACGCTACGCGGTACGTAAGACTGAGCGCAAGAGACGTTGGCTGGTGATTGGTCAGGGTAAACGTCTCAGTGAATTCGTGGAGGATTTTTCCGAATCTCCAATCGACGGCAGAATTTCAGTTTTAGATCTGAAGACTTCGGGAGATACGACATCGCTGCACGGGCGAGTAGACATAGAAGATTGCGATGATTTTGAGGCGGTGTTGAATAAGCGCTGGACCGGTATAGTCGTTGCCTCGGACCTTCCACTTCTGGAGTCACTCTTGGAATCCTTGATGCGGGTACGCCTGCGCGGCGTCGATATCCACGAAACCGCTGATTTCTACGAACGTTATTGGTTAAAGATTCCGATTCATCAGATCAAAGATTTGTGGTTTGTGAATAGTGACGGGTTTCGCCTCATTCATCACGAAATCTCATTAAACATGAAGCGGCTAATGGACATAGTGTTGGCGCTTATCGGCCTGGTTGTATTGCTTCCTGTAATGTTGCTGGCTGCCCTGTTGGTGGTGGCCACGGATTGGGGTCCGGTATTTTATCGTCAATTGCGCACCGGCGCCGGTGGCCGTCCGATTGAAATCATCAAGTTTCGGACAATGCACGTGGATGCGGAGAAAGACGGTGCGCGCTGGGCAACGCGGGATGATCCAAGGGTAACCCGGATCGGTCGGGTGCTGCGGCTGATGCGGATCGATGAATTGCCGCAGCTTTGGAACGTGCTGCGTGGAGAAATGAGTTGCATTGGTCCTCGACCGGAACGACCTGAGTTCACCAAGGCTTTGGAGCAAGAAATTCCATACTATGACTTACGTTATCTGGTAAAGCCTGGCCTTACCGGGTGGGCGCAGGTGATGCATCCCTACGGCGCATCGACTGAAGATGCTCGCCGTAAGTTGGAATATGACTTATTTTATATAAAGAATCACTCTATGTGGTTGGATGTGCTAATCGCGTTGAAGACGGTGCGCGTGATTCTATTTGGGCGCGGTCGCTGATATGAATCGGCGCGCAGATAATTGTTAACGACTAGATTAATATTGCTATGAATGACTACCTGAAGTGGCATCAACCGACCGTATTAAGGAGTTGGCGCGAACGTTTACACGGACATCGTGCCGTCGTATTGTGGTTTACCGGGTTACCAAGTTCCGGGAAATCGACCGTGGCGCATGCGGTAGAAGAGCGGCTGCACGAGCTTAAATGCAATACGTTCGTGTTTGATGGCGATAATGTCCGGCATGGGTTATGTGGCGATCTTGGGTTTAGCCGCGACGACCGCACCGAAAACCTGCGCCGAGTTGGGGAGATGCTCAAATTATTTATCGAGGCAGGAGTGATTTCTCTGGCAGCTTTTGTCTCGCCGTTTACGGAGGACCGAAAACGGGTTAAGGATTTATTTTCGGGGTACGATTTCATCGAAGTGTATTGCGAATGCCCGATCGATGTGTGCGCTGAGCGCGATCCTAAAGGGCACTACCAGCTCGCGAAAGACGGGGTAATCAAAGATTTCACGGGTGTGTCTGCACCCTATGAAGAACCCGAAGCGCCGGATGTGCGGTTGACCACTGCGACGATGAGCGTCTATGAGTGTGTCGAAGCAGTCGTTGATCATCTCGTGGAGCGCAAAATATTGGGCGTTGATGATAACGCGGACGTTCAAAGCGCCGTCGCTCAAACATGAGTCGCACGGTACTAATTACAGGGGGTGCAGGCTTCATCGGTTCGGCGTTGATTCGATTGCTATGGCGGAGTACGAATTGGCGCTTGGTGAATGTCGACAAGCTAACCTACGCAGGAAATCTCGCCTCGGTCGCAGAAGTGGCAGATGATAGGCGCTATATATTTGAACAAGAAGATATATGCGACGAGGTGAGGATGCGCGCAATCTTTGCCGAATACGATGTTGATGCGGTGATGCACCTCGCCGCAGAGTCTCATGTCGACCGATCGATCGATGGCCCAAGCGCGTTTATTCAAACCAATATTGTGGGCACATATACGTTGCTGGAAGTGGCGCGGGCGCACTGCGGGCGGCTCCAAGGCGCCAGGCGCGACGAGTTTCGATTTCATCATATTTCCACCGATGAAGTGTTCGGAAGTCTTGGCGACGAAGGCGCATTTACCGAAACTACCCCGTATCGCCCAAACTCACCGTACTCGGCATCGAAAGCGAGTTCGGATCATCTTGTTCGCGCCTGGAGCCATACCTACGAGCTGCCGGTGCTTGTGTCGAATTGTTCTAATAATTACGGCCCGTATCAGTATCCCGAAAAACTTATTCCTGTGGTCATCGGTAAAGCACTGTCGGGGCAGCCGATACCGGTATACGGTACCGGCGACCAGGTGCGCGATTGGCTGTTTGTGGACGATCATGCCAGCGCGTTACGAACTATTCTGGAACGTGGCAGGGTCGGTGACACCTATAACGTGGGCGGGAACTGTGAAGTGACAAACTTAGATTTAGTTAAGATGATCTGTGGAGTATTGGACAAGCAAGTACCGTCGGTAAAAGGGGGTTACGAAGAGTTGATAACCTTCGTAACGGATCGACCCGGGCACGATTTTCGCTACGCAATCGATTCTCAGAAGTTATCAAGGGAGCTTGGCTGGGCACCGGCCGAGACGTTGAAATCAGGGCTCGAAAAAACCGTGTCGTGGTACCTACAGAATCCGGATTGGGTGTCACTGGTGACGGCCGGCGCCGACTCGGGTCGACGCCTCGGGTTGGGGGCGAAATGACTAAAGGGATCGTACTAGCAGGAGGTTCGGGGACGCGTCTCGCGCCAGTAACCCTGGCGGTGTCGAAACAATTATTGCCGATCTATGATAAGCCGATGATTTATTACCCGTTATCTATATTGATGTTGGCGGGTATCAAAGATATTCTGGTGATCTCCACACCTCAGGACACGCCGCGATTTGAGCAGTTACTAAAAGACGGCAGCCAATGGGGCGTTAGTATCTGTTATGCAGTACAACCGAGTCCAGACGGATTGGCCCAGGCGTTTATTCTCGGGTCAGAGTTTATCAGTACCTCGAATTCGGCCTTGATCCTTGGCGACAATATATTTCATGGCCACGATATCTCCGGAATGCTGCAACGCGCTGCAGCTAAACCGGCAGGGGCTACCATTTTCGCCTATCCGGTTCAGGATCCCGAGCGTTACGGTGTTGTCAGTTTCGACCAAAGTGGGCAAGCCATTAACCTCGAAGAGAAACCTAGCAACCCCAAGTCGCGCTACGCAGTGACCGGATTGTATTTCTACGATAATCAAGTCGTTGATATTGCGAAAACGATTCAACCATCGACGCGCGGAGAATTGGAAATTACCGATGTAAATAGACATTACCTCGATATGGGCCAACTTTCCGTAGAGGTTATGGGTCGGGGCATCGCGTGGTTGGATACCGGAACTCACGAGTCGTTATTGGATGCATCGACCTTTATATCGACTATCGAGTCCAGGCAAGGCATGAAAGTTTGTTGTCCGGAAGAAATCGCTTACCGAATGGGTTATATCGACGATGCCCAGCTCGAGGCTCTTGCTGGCGAGTTGAGCCGCAACGGTTACGGGCAGTATCTGCTTGGCGTACTGCATGACAGCGATTACGATCGATGTTGATCTGTTAGCTGCGCCAAGGTGCTAAACATATTATGTCGCCCGTGAGTCCCGAGGCCTCGTCATATGGACGTGGCGGTGGTTCCGTTGTCGCCGTCTTAGTTAGAAACTGGCATTTGGTGATCCAACTCACAAAACGGAACGTCGTTGGTCGTTATCGCGGCTCGGTGTTGGGACTGGCATGGTCGTTATTTCATCCGATACTTATGTTGAGCGTATACACGTTCGTATTCGGTGTCGTGTTTCGCTCGCGTTGGGGAGGCGGTGAACAATCGACCTTGGAGTTCTCGACACTACTATTTGCGGGGATAATTGTGCACGGTTTTTTTGCTGAATGTATTGTTCGATCTCCAGGGCTGATCATTGGTAATGCCCAGTATGTAAAGAAAGTGGTTTTTCCGCTCGAAATATTGCCGTGGGTAACTGTGCTTTCCGCACTGTTTCATACTACTATCAGTGTGGTGGTGCTGGTGGTGTTTTATATGCTCATCAGTGCCACATTGAACTGGACCATCGTTTTCGTTCCCATCGTTTTCGTTCCCATTATGGTACTGGCGGCTGGTGTGGCATGGGGATTGTCTGCGTTGGCAGTGTATGTGCGTGACGTTTCTCATGTAGTGGGGGTTATTGCTACGGTGCTGCTATTTACGAGCCCGATATTTTACCCAATTGAGGCTATGCCGGAGTTTATTCGTCCGATTATCTATCTTAACCCGCTGTCATTCATCGTCGAACAGTTGCGTGAGGTGGTTATTTGGGGTCGTTTACCCAATTTTCGTGGCCTAAGTATCTATCTACTAGTTGGTATTCTTGTAGCGTGGGTAGCGTCGCGTTGGTTTCGTAGGCTGCGGCCTGGGTTTGCTGATGTATTGTGAGTCGGTGATTCGGGTCAGCAATCTCAGTAAGTGCTTCTATCTGTTTGAGAAGCCAATACACCGCCTGACTAGTCAACTGTTTAACAATCATGATAACGGCCGGGCATTCTGGGCGTTACGGAATGTCTCGTTCGATATTAACCCGGGTGAAACCATTGGCATTATTGGTAAGAACGGCTCAGGCAAGTCGACTTTGTTAGAGATTATCGCGGGCACGATGCGGCCAACCGAGGGTGATGTTCATGTCCGAGGGAGAGTGGCAGCGCTCCTGGAACTTGGCGCTGGATTTAGTCCGGAGTTTACCGGTCGTGAAAATGCGTTGATGAATGCGGCCGTTATGGGGGTGGAGCCGGAGCTAGCGCAGGCTTCAATAGCCGATATCGCCGAGTTCGCGGGGATCGGTGAGTACCTTGATCAGCCGGTGAAAACTTATTCAAGCGGCATGTACGTGCGCTTGGCGTTTGCGTCGGCGGTTAGCTTCGATCCAGATATTTTGATTATTGATGAGGCATTGTCGGTAGGCGATATTCGGTTCCAGAGAAAATGTTTTAGAAGGTTTGAGCAACTGAAACAAGACGGAAAAACAATCTTATTTGTAACTCATTCGACGGAACTCGTGAAAGCACATTGCGATAAAGCGATTTTCCTAAACGATGGCGAAATCCAAGATCGTGGCGATGTCAGGGACGTGGTTCACGCTTACCTTAGTGCGATGTTCGGCGGCGAACGCGCGGCGGTTGAAAAATTAAGTTCGTCTAGTGATCTGGATACGGCAAGCGCTCCGGTAGTAGCGACCGCAACCCTGAATCGTGATCCGTCGATAGACGGTTGTCGATACCGGCCGGGCTATAATGCCGCCGAGTATCGATGGGGCGACCAACGGGCACGAATAATCGACTACCGCATACTCTGCGGTGGCGTCGCTGATCCGGTGACTTGCGCCCAGGGCGAACTCCTTGAGATCGAATGCAATATTTATTTTGACGAATCCATGAGCGGCGTTATCTACGGCCTAACGGTAAAAACCGTCGACGGAATAACCGTCTACGGTGCAAATACCCGCGCCCGTAATACGACGGTCCGGGACCATGCGGCCGGTGACGTTGGAACGATCAAGTTCCAAATGCACCTGAGGCTTATACCGGGAGATTACTTCGTATCACTAGGGGTCGCCGTGGACGATGATGAGCACGATAACATCGCAGTGGATCGTCGATTCGATTTGTTGCTATTGCATGTAGTGGGGGACGGTCCAGATTTCGGAATCGCGGACTTAAGCCTCGCGGTCCAGGAAAATTAACTCCGCCCCAGCGAGTACATGAGACCTTACCTTCATTGATTTCCCTTGAAGTCCGATCCCTTCATGAATTATCCGGGCTAGGGTGAGAACGGCTGGCGTGTGCTTAAAATGAATGAGGCTTTGCGCAATACTTCGCTGCCGTCTACGGGGGATCAGAGGGGGCTGCCTGTCGATCGGATCGACGTCCAGTTAGATCAACCCATTCCAGAATTGCTCGCGGTCGGTTTGGGTAACTGCCTACCCGTGTACGGTGTTTGTTCGCACCCGGACTCTGACGTCGTCGGGCTGGAATTGAGTATCGGAGAATCGGCCTGTGAGTTGCTCTGTTTCAGGCGTGGGCGCGGTGCTGGCGCACAGACCGACTTTGTGGGGCTTGCTGATCTATCTCAGACCCCAGAGCAACGTCCGTGTGTGGTGACTTTGCATGTATTGTTGGCGAATGATACCTCACGTGATGTCGTGTTAGGAGAGACCATAGTCACAAAATGGGCCAATAAGACTATCGAATTTCCAGCTGTCGCCGGGCATCGATCCGCGCGAGTCGCCATTTGCATGGCGACCTACAACCCCGAACCGGAAGCGTTTGAACGACAATTGCAATCGATCTTGTCGCAGTCATTTCGAGACTGGATTTGTATCGTCTGTGATGATGCATCGAATCCGCAATCGCAGCATATGTTAACGGAGAAATGTGCTCAAGACGAACGACTGTGTTTGCAGTTACACCAGTCAAACCTTGGGTTTTACGGAAATTTCGAACGCGCATTGGGTTATGTTCCAACTCCTGTCGAATGGGTCGCACTCGCCGATCAGGACGATTATTGGTATCCGCAAAAACTTGCGGCTCTGATCAGTGGCTTCGAGACCGGAGTTGAGCTGGTATATAGTGACATGCGCATTGTCGGTGACGACGGCCGGGAAATTTCACCGACCTATTGGCAACAGCGGAAAAACTACTATGAACAGCTGCAATTGATGCTGCTGGCAAACACCGTGACCGGAGCTGCGTCATTATTCCGACGGCGGTTGCTGGATTTCATCTTGCCGTTCCCGATCCGGATAGGCGATGCTTTTCATGATCATTGGATTGCCTGTGTCGCATTATCGAAAGGTAAGATCGGATATGTGTCGTCGACACTTTATGATTATGTTCAGCACGGTAGCAGTGTTATTGGTCATTGTAATTTCGAGACACCAACTCTGGTTCAGCGTATTGCTGCGACGATCGGTTCGATTAGCGGATTCATAGCGCCTGCCCGACTAAAAGCCGAATTGGTTAGGATATATAATGTATCTTTAACGGTATACCGGTACGAATGCCGCCGAATACAGCTCATGGCGCATGTGATTCAGCTACGTTGTGCCGATATTCCTAAGGGTAAACGTGCGGAATTAAACCTTTACAAGGGCGGAATTATATCGACGCTTAGATTGTTCGTACTGCACGTCAAGATCATCGTATTACGTCACACTACTGACGACGCCGAACTTCGTTTGGGCATGGGATTTGCCGTGGCGAGGTTGGCGCAGCGGCGATGCGGACGCGCACATAGTGGTTAGCCGGGTGGCAGCCGACTCGGTATCTATTTGGTCGGCATACGCCGAGGGCTGATGCGGGTGTCTAAGTTGTTTGCGAAAACCGTCGTCATGCTTGCGCGGTCAAGACTGACAATTCCTTTGCGGGCCGTCCTACGTCGGGCCAGGGAGTCGTATTACAACATCGAAGTCCTGAATCGAATTCAAACGAAAACTGCGGCGTTGAGCTTACAGGTGGATGTAGAGGAAGATGAGCGGGTCAACATTCTGCTTCCTGAAATTAATTTCGATAATTTTTACGGGGGCTACATTGCGAAGTTCAACCTTGCCCTTAAAATGGTGGCTAGCGGTCGTCGCGTACGATTCGTGATCGTCGATCAATGTAATGTCGATATGCCGAGATGGCGCGATATGGTATCGGCTTACGAGGGGTTGGGTGGAATATTCGAGTCGGTCGAGGTCGGCTACCATTTCGATAGGAGTGTGCCGTTGGCGGTTAATCCTGGCGATGCTTTTGTGGCGACGACTTGGTGGACGGCATTTATAGCAGATGCGGCGTTGTCGCACCTTAATCAGGACCAGTTTATATACCTTATTCAGGAGTACGAACCGTTTACATTTCCTATGGGATCGTATTTCGCCCAGGCCCACGCGTCGTATGATCTCCCCCATCGGGGGTTGTTCTCGACGGAGCTTCTTCGTGATTATTTTCGGCGTAACAAAATTGGGTACAACTTTGGCGCGACACGATACGCAGAGGATCAGACCGTCTCGTTTGAGAACGCTATCATTAGTTACGCCGGCAACGAGTTAACACTGTCTGAGCGCAGACCAGCGAAGCTCTTGTTCTATTCTCGACCCGAAAGCCACGCGACACGGAATATGTTTGAAATTGGTTACCAAGCCTTAGCCGCGTCAATTGAAGCTGGGATATTTGGTGGTGATTGGGAATTTCACGGTATAGGAAGTTCGCATGGCGATATTCCGCTACCACACGAGAATATCTTGAAGATGTTAGGAAAGGTTGATCTTGATACGTATCGCGCTTTATTGCCGCAGTATGATATTGGATTGAGCCTCATGTATACGCCGCACCCGAGTTTATTACCGCTCGAAATGGCGGCGGCTGGAGCGATCGTAGTCACCAACGAATGCCTAAACAAAACCCACGTAGAACTACAGTCAATTTCCGGAAATATTCTCGCCGCCAGACCCACTATCGACGGAGTGATGAAGGAATTGCGCGAAGCTGCAGTGCGCGTACACGATTATGATCGCCGGATTGCGAACTCGCAAGTAAACTGGGCGACGTCGTGGGATGTCACATTCGACCATGGCGTCATCAATGTGTTGAATGACTGGATTGGTTGACCGCAACGAATGGCGACACTGAGTCGCTCGATATACATACGGCGTTGGCAGGTGCTGCAGAGCACAAGTCGGTCTTAGGAAACAAATTATGAATAGCGAGAAAAATGCAAAGGTGTCGATCGTCCTGCCGGTTTACAACGAACAGGGCAATATAGACACGTTATACAACGAGATTAGTGACGTTATGCGCACCGGCACTAACGAATACGAAATTATATTCGTGGATGACGGCAGTACCGATGAGTCCTACTTACGACTTAGCGATATTCAGAAAGCGGATCCGAACGTAGTGGTGGTGAAATTCCGCCGGAATTTCGGCCAGACCGCAGCCATAGCGGCTGGCTTTGACACAGCATCTGGCGACATTATCGTAACGATGGACGCGGACGGGCAAAACGACCCTCAGGATATCCCGACTCTATTACAAAAGATTAGCGAAGGTTACGATCTCGTGAGCGGTTGGCGTCACAAACGGCAGGATACATTGCTGCTGCGCCGGATACCGTCGATACTCGCGAATCGAGTGATATCTTTCACGACTGACGTCAATCTTCATGACTATGGATGTACGTTAAAGGCATTTCGACGGGACGTAGTCGAAAATATTCAACTCTACGGTGAGATGCACCGTTTTATCCCCGCCATCGCGAGCTGGATAGGAGTGGAAATTGCTGAAGTCAAAGTGAACCACCGGGCCCGTACGAGCGGCCAGTCAAAGTACGGACTGTCGCGAACATTTCGGGTTATTCTCGACCTGATCACGGTTAAATTCCTGCTCAGCTATTCGAGTCGCCCTCTGCAGTTTTTTGGTGTTTTCGGTTTAACATTTGGCGGGGTTGGTTTACTACTCTCGACCTATTTGCTTATTGAAAGACTGTTTTTCGAAGTGCCATTAGCGGATAGACCGATGTTGTTATTGGCAGTGTTTTTGATGTTCTCTGGATTACAAATTATCACGGTGGGATTGCTGGCCGAGCTGCAGACGCGCACCTACCACGAGGCACAAAATAAACCGATATATGTAATTCGTGAAATTCTGCGCGGTTGACCGTACGGCGAAAGGACGTGATTGTCCGACCCTAATCCTAATAAAGCGGCTGCGTGCTCCGGAAATTCCGACAAGACATCCAATGCCGCCAACAAAAGTATATGAATCGGGGATTTTTCAACGGCACATGATTGCAAGTGTCGACGTTGCTGTGGTGGTGGTGAATTGGAATGGTGGTGCCCTATTAACCCGGTGTCTGCAATCTTTGATCGCGCAGAGTGCGGCGCCGGGCTCGATCATCGTCGTTGATAACGGTAGCACTGATGGCTCGCTCGCTGCGATCGAAGAAGAATTCTCCAACATCACAATACTGCAGCTGGGGGAAAATACCGGTTTTGCTGCCGCCCTTAATCGCGGCGTCGCCGAAGCGGCAAATTATGCATGGATTGCATCGGTTAACCCAGACGCGTTTCCCACAGAGCGGTGGATAGAGACGATGGTGGTGGCGGTCAACAAATATCCTTCCGTCGCTGGACTTGGGTCACAAATGATTGACGACGCAGATCGTAACCGACTAGACGGAATTGGCGACGACTACCATGTTTCTGGCTTGGCGTGGCGCCGTAATCATGGCGAGCCGACGACGGCAATCGACAGTATAGATAGGGAGATATTTGCGCCGTGTGCAGCTGCGGCATTCTACAATCGACAGGTGATATCGGAGCTGGGTGGTTTTGATGAGTCATTTTTCTGTTATTTTGAAGATGTTGACTTGGGTTTCCGATTGCGGCTCGCAGGATATCGATGCCAAGCCGTAAGCAATGCAGTGGTGTTCCATATCGGCTCTGCGATAACTGGCCGGCGCAGTGATTTTTCCATCTATCACGGTCACCGCAATCTGGTGTGGAGTTTTTTCAAGAATATGCCGCCATCGTTGCTGTGGCGCTATCTTCCACAACATTTTATCTTAAATATCATGACCATCGTGTATTACGGCACACGCGGGCAATTGCGCACGATCCTCAGCGCGAAAATCGACGCCGTGCGCGGATTGCCAGCTATACTTCGCAGGCGGGCGGCGGTGCAGAGAACTCGCGAGGCTTCCGTTCAGGATCTTCGCGGCGTAATGGCGCGCGGCCTGCTGAAACCGTACCGGCGAAAACATGTCTGAGCCGTTACCGACTTCGGTTATTATTGTTAACTATAATGCCGGTGCGGTGTTGCGCGATTGCGTGGAGTCGGTGCTAGCGGCGAGCGGTGATCCGCAGATAATTGTAGTAGATAACGGGTCGACCGATTCCAGCCTGCAACAGATTGCAGAAATCATGGCGACGCGCAGCCATTGCGAAATCGTGCGCAATGACGGCAACATTGGATTCTCCGCAGCGGTAAATGTCGGAGCTACGCATGCGACTGGAGACTATCTGGTATTGCTTAACCCGGATTGCGTAATTCAACGTCATACTTTGCAGTCGACAATACGTGTGTTCGATGACTATCCGGGCGCGGGGATCGTTGGGGTGCTAATTTTTGGTGCCGACGGTCGCGAGCAAAGCGGGAGCCGTCGACGCGAGCCGTCATTATCGAGGAGTCTCCGACGATTTTTGGTAATCGACCGAATTCCATTGCTTAGCGGGTCGGGGCCACTAAATCAGCACCGTGAACCGTTGCCCAAGACGCCGATACTGGTAGACGCTGTTTCCGGATCGTTCCTTGTTATCAAGCGCGAAATATTTTCGGCGATTGGTGCTATGGACGAGAATTATTTCTTGCATTGCGAGGACCTAGATTTATGTCGGCGGGTACGTGAAGCCGGATATAACGTGGTGTTCGCTCCAAACATATCTGTTGTGCATTATAAAGGTGTCTCGAGCCGATCGGCTCCGCTGCGTGTCGCGTGGCATAAGCATCGTGGTATGTGGCGGTATTATCAAAAATTTCAGAGACCGGTGCACTCCAGATTGACTATGTTTTTAGTTGGTGTCGGTATAATTGCGCGGTTCGTCGCAGTCGCAGTTGCGCATGGACTGAGCGCGGTGCTAAGACCATATTCTCAACCGCATGCGGGCTCGGAGTCTCGGTCGGCCGGTGTTCCAGTGCAAGATAATGGTGATCGAACGTTGTTGTTGTTCGGTGCGAGCAGTATGGTGGGGGCGCGGCTTCGATCGCAGTTGCGTGATGCAGGTTGGAATGTTATTGCAGTGGGTAGGCAGGTTTCCGCCCATGCCAATCGCGAACGCGACTGGTTTATTCCAATGGAATATTTCGAAAAGGTGCCGGATGCTGACTTTGTGCGAGTTACGGTGTTAATCAATACGGCGCCGGTTTGGATTTTACCGATGGTTTTGATGAAGGCGAAACGTCTCGGTGTGAAACGGATCGTTGCGTTGAGTTCAACAAGCGTATTGACAAAACGCGCAAGCTCTAACCGCCATGAATTAGAAATCGTTGGGGCGCTTGAGGACGGCGAGCGATATATTGCGCGTTTCTGCAGCTTGTTCGATATCGAGTATACGGTGCTGCGCACCACGATGATTTTCGACGGCGTGAACGACAAAAATGTAGTGACGATCGCAAAGCTTTTAAAATGGCTACCAAGATTCCCATTGCCGGGGTGTAGCACGGGTTTACGACAGCCGATTCATGCCGACGATGTTGGCGACGCTTGCGTGGCGGCCCTAAACTCTAATCAGTCCTATGGTAAGGTCTACAATATTGGCGGTGGTCAGACCTTAAGTTATCGTGAGATGGTGGTGGCCATCGCCCAGGCCGCCGGCTATCGCGCTCGCTTTGTCTCAGTTCCGATAAACTCGCTACGAATCGCATTAGGAATCCTCGGGTACCTGCCTGGTTTCCGACACCTAACCGCATCCATGGCGGATCGTGTCAATGAAGATCTGTGTTTCAAGAACGACCGCTTTATTACAGATTGTGGGTTTTCTCCACGGCCGTTTTCGTTGTCGATTGGGACAATTCGCTCGCCGTAATCGATAACCCCGGCATTGGGTCCCATATAGCTGTAATGAATATCGCAGGTCTGATTACCGCCGCCTTGGTAGCGTGGTTGTGCGGGTATTTTCTGACGCGATGGGTTCGGAACTACTCGATTCGGGTTTCATGGTTGGATGTGCCGGATGCGCGCAGTTCGCATGATACCGCGACCCCAACGGGTGGAGGAATCGCGGTGGTTGCAATTGTATTGGCCGGAATTACCTACCTAGCAATTGATGTTGTGGGAATTTGGCCAGCTGTCGGGTTATCAATTGTAGGCCTTGCGACTCTCGGATGGATTGACGATCGTCGAAATCTCAGTGTGGCGGTGCGCTTAGCGGTGCAGCTACTGGCCGCGTTAGTAGCTATCTATGCCATTTCCCCAATACGGGAAATCGATATCGGCGGCCTACTCATAACCCCCGGCGTACTTGGTTATCTGGTAGCGGGTATTTGGATCGTTTGGATGACCAACTTGTACAATTTTATGGACGGCATCGATGGGTTGGCAACAGTTCAAGGTATTGTCGGCGCCGGGACACTGTGTGTTTGGTTCGTCGCTCTGGGTGCTTATGACATTGCATTATGTACAGCGATCGTATTTGGCGCTTTGCTGGGATTTTTGAAGTATAACTGGTATCCAGCCTCGATTTTCTTAGGGGATGTCGGAAGCCTCGCCCTCGGCGGTCTGTTTGGCATCATCGGAGTGGTGGGGGTTGTCACATATAAAATACCGATGACGGCGTATATAATTCTATTCGGTGTATTTATTGGCGATGCGACGCTGACCTTGGCGCGACGGTTACTGCGTGGCGAAAACATATCGCGTGCGCACCGCACGCATTTCTACCAGCGCGCCGTACAGGCGTCGTGGTCACACGGCCAAGTTAGTGTTGCGGTTTTGGTTGCGAACCTGATATTGGCCGTACTGGCTACCTGCGACGCATTCCGGTTTAGTCCTCGAATCGCCTGGCCGGTCGCAGCGATTGTGGTGCTCGCAATTATGGGGTTGGCCGTGGCATTGCGCCGTTGCGGTCCGAACGCACATGGGTAGGCTAATTCGGGAATCGCGAAGCTCGGGCACTGCTTGCTCTGGGACCATCGAATCGCGCAGAATCGAGCCGGTTCTGATGGCTAGCCTCGCAGAGAAACGAATCGAGTTATGAATAGCCTTTTTGCGCAGTTGCGCGATCAGTTATCCGGTATCCGAGGTCGATGGGTAATTTTACTCCACGATGTCGTCATGATGCCGGCAGCCTGGCTGCTGGCGTACTGGTTTCGCTACAACCTGACCGACATCCCCAGCGTTTTTCTGAATCAGGCGCTACTTCTTACCCCAATTGTTATGGTAATTCATACCGCGACATTTTGGGTGTTCGGTGTGCACCGTGGAGTTTGGCGCTTTATTTCGGTCCCGGACTTGGTGCGTATAGTGAAAGCGGTATTTATCGGCACGATAATGGTGGCGGTCGCAATCTTTTTTCTGACGCGATTGCAATATGTACCGCGTTCAGTATTCGTTCTGCACGGTCTCTTCTTGGTGATTCTAGTAGGCGGACCGCGGTTGTTATATCGCCTTGCGAAAGATCGCCACTTAAGTAGAGAAGTCGAGAGAAAAGCGCTGGTGGTGGGTGCCGGTGCTGCGGGGGATCTGTTGGTTCGGGATCTGTTACGGGCCACACCACGGGTCTACGTGCCAGTCGGTTTCGTGGATGACGATCCCGCCAAGTTGGGGAATGAGTTACATGGAATCCGAGTCTTCGGAGATTGCGCAACAATTCCGCTGTTGAGCGAAAAGTGGAACATCGATCTGATTCTCATTGCATTGCCGAGCGCCACCGCAAAACAGATGCAACGTGTTGTGGAGTGGTGTGAACGCTCTGGAACGCAGTTTCAGACCCTACCTAAGTTACACGAAATTGTCGGTGGTAGCGCCAGTACGGCACAGTTAAAGGCAGTTGAAATCGACGATTTGTTGGGTCGACAACAGGTGCGATTAGATTGGGAAATGATCGCTAACGGTTTGAAAGGAAAGCGTATTCTAGTGACGGGCGGCGGTGGCTCGATAGGTAGTGAGCTGTGCAAACAATTGGCGCGAGTACAGCCCCAGAGACTTATCTTGTTGGAACAAAGTGAATTTAATTTATACAGTGCAGCACTGGATTTAGAACGGGAATATCCTGCCCTAAATTTCGATCCACTACTCGGTGATGTTTGTGATCGTGAGGCCGTGCAGCACGTTTTTGGAAAATATCAGCCGGACGTAGTATTTCACGCAGCTGCTTATAAACACGTACCGTTGTTGGAAGAGCAGAGCCGAGAGTCGGTAAAGAATAACGTGCTCGGTACTGAGCTCGTCGCCCGTTCCGCTGATCAGTTCGGTTGTGAAGCATTTGTGCTGATATCAACCGATAAGGCCGTCAATCCGACCAGTATGATGGGTGCCAGCAAGCGGGTCGCCGAGATAGTATGTCAGGCACTGAGCACTGTATCGGCGACTCGATTCGTCACCGTGCGTTTCGGCAATGTATTGGGTTCGGCTGGGAGTGTCGTGCCGCTATTCCGGAAACAGATCGAAGCGGGTGGACCGGTGACGGTTACCGATCCTGATGTGACTCGGTACTTCATGACCGTTGCTGAAGCGAGTCAATTGATTTTACAGGCGTCGGTTATCGGACGGGGAAGTGAAATCTACGTGCTCAATATGGGTGAACCCATTAAGATATCGTATTTGGCGCGGCAAATGATACGTCTTTCAGGCAAAACGCCCGGTGAAGACATCGATATTGTCTATACGGGCTTACGGCCGGGTGAAAAACTGGCTGAGCAACTGTTTCATTCGGAAGAAGCGTTTACCGATACGGGTTATGAAAAGATATTATTGGCCCAAACCCGCGGGGTTCACGTGGAGACGGTCAATCGCATTTGCTTAGAGCTTAGCCAGGCGTGTCAGAGTTACGATTTTCAGAAAATCGAGGAGCTGATTAAGCGCGCAGTGCCGGAGTACCGATCCGAGGCCATGTTGGTGGATCAACCGGCTTTGGCCGATGTCGGTGCGGGTTAAATTATGGGTGATGCATTGATCCCGGTAATCCTGTGCGGGGGTTCCGGTACACGGCTGTGGCCGTTGTCTCGGCGCTTGCAACCGAAGCAGTTCCACGCATTAGTCGACGAAGACAGCTTGCTCCAGTCGACGGTGAGACGCCTTAAAGGTATCGGTCCGCTTACGTCTGATCCGGTGGTAGTCTGCAACGAGGAACATCGTTTTTTGGTGGCGGAGCAATTGCGGGCGATCGAATGCCGAAACGTACCAATCTATCTCGAACCCGAGGGACGGAATACTGCTCCGGCGATCGCACTGGTTGCGTTATCGTGCATCAGTCACAAGGACGACCCGATATTGCTGGCCTTGCCCGCGGACCATATTATTAATGATGTACTGATGTTTCACCGCCGCATAGAAACGGCACTAGCTTATGCGCAAGACGGTGCTTTGGTGACGTTCGGGATTACGCCGACTCGGCCCGAGACCGGCTATGGGTATATCCGGAAAGACGCGAGCGCAACTGGATCGAACGACCACGCCCAAGTGTACGGGGTTAGGGAATTCGTGGAGAAACCGGATTTGATTACAGCCGAGCGCTACATAACGGATGGTGAATATCTTTGGAACAGCGGGATGTTTATGTTTCGCGCCTCTCTGTTAGTTGCTGAGCTACGCCGACAGCGCCCAAATATTACTCGGCATATCGAAACAGCATTAATGCATCGCACTACGGATCAAGACTTCGTGCGACCCGGCTCGGCCGATTTCTTGAATTGCCCGAATGAATCGATCGATTATGCAGTGATGGAAGGTGCCCAGAATCGAGTTGTGGTCGAGTTAAACGCTGGTTGGAGCGACGTTGGTTCATGGAACGGCATCTGGGAAGCCACAGAACGGGATTCACACGGAAATGTTGTACACGGCGATGTGGTATTAACCGATGTATCAAATAGCTATATACGGGCTGAACACAGATTGGTAGCGGCCGTTGGTCTTGAAAACACGGTGGTGGTGGATACTGTCGATTCGGTGTTAGTTGGCGATAAGGACAAGATCCAGAACGTCAAGGAAATCGTTGCGGCGCTGGAACGATCTGGCCGTGAAGAAATACACAGCCATAAGAAGGTGCCGCGACCATGGGGCTCATATCAAGGGCTGGATCAAGGCGAAAATTACCAAGTAAAAATATTGGTTCTAAATCCGGGGGCGCAGATATCTTTGCAACTTCATCATAAACGATCGGAACATTGGGTGATTGTGAGTGGCACAGCTCGGGTAACCTGTGGTGACCGAATCACCATGTTGAACGCGAGCGAATCCACGTATATTCCAGTTGACACCAGACATCAGCTCGAGAACGTCGGAATCACACCGTTACAAGTCATCGAAGTCCAGACCGGCACCTACTTCGGGGAAGACGATATTGTGCGTTTCGAGGATAAGTATGGCCGTGTTTGAATACGGCTCATGCCCGTAATGGCCAGGGTAGCCGTTATTGGAGGCAGTGGCCTCGCCAAACTTAATGGATTTCGCGTGCGCACGCGTCGGGTAGTGCGCACGCCCTACGGCGAGCCGTCTGGCCCCCTCATTGAAGGCGAATTTATTGATCACGAGGTGATGTTTCTTGCACGGCATGGCCAAGGTCACCGTATTCCGCCTCACCTGGTGAACTATCGCGCCAATCTTTGGGGTTTAAAAGAAGCCGGAGTCGATACCGTGATCGCGGTTGCGGCGGTTGGTGCGATACGATCGGACTTAGAAGTAAGCGGGCTGGTATTTCCGGATCAGATCCTTGATTACACGCATTCTCGTGATCATACTTTTTGTGACGACCGCAGTACATCGGTATTACATGTTGATTTCAGCTCACCGTATTGTGAAACACTGCGCGCACAACTCATAGCATCGGCTGTGGCGACGAGTTTGTCGGTGAGCAGTCGTTGTACCTATGCAGCGACCCAGGGCCCGCGGCTCGAAACCGCGGCTGAGATAGACCGTTTGGAGCGTGATGGTGCGGATGTGGTCGGCATGACTGGAATGCCGGAAGCCGCGTTGGCGCGGGAAATTGAGTTGAACTACGCAACCATTGCGGTTATCTCGAATCCGGCGGCCGGGCGCGGTGAAGCCGCATTAACGATGGAATCAATATACAATGTACTACAAGTAGGCATGGACAAAGTGCACCAGCTGTTGCCAGAAGTTTTGAGCCGCCTGGAAAGCTAAACCTGTTACGGGCGCCATACCGTGACGATCGCGCCGAGCCGCGGATGATCGAAGTAGTGTACCTCGTTCAAACGAACACGGCGGCGTTCGACCAGCACGTGTTCCTCGGGTAGCAAGCGTTGGCGATAGACGTCGGCGAGATCGCCCGATTGCGTAACACTGGTAATTACCGGTTGCAATTTTAGATTGAGCTCAATCTGGAGAAAGGTTCCTTTGTAAAATTTGGCGGCCCCGCTAAATTCACCACTCGGCGAGTCTGCGCTTAGGCGTGGCACTACTGGAACCACCGGCGCCGCAGACTTCTCCACGGCTTCTTGAATCCAAGCCGCATAACTAAGAACACGATAGCCAGGGTTCTCTTGTAGAATCGACAATACGTCGTTCAGGCGCTGTACCGCGACGAAATCGACGGCGGTATCGGGCTCCGATGTAGATTGACGCAACGGCCCCTTATGTTCGAGTTCGAGCAGTTGGCGCGGCGTCCAGGTCTCATCATTGGTCGTAGTTTTGGATTCGAACACGACGAGTTCGACCGTATAGGCATCAGCCCATAGTACCGGCGCCCATAACAACGCAATCCCTAACGCCGCAAGTGTGACTAGTCGCCGTCGGCAACTCCGTTGCAGAATCGATGGTATCAGTAGCATTCTTTTCGCTGTTCGGGTCGCTGCATCCGCTAACATAAATTTGCTAGAGTACCAGTAGTATGTCAGAGCCGATGATTCAAATCGAGGTGAGATAGATGGCAGTACGCCCAGTGTTAGTAATGGGGGACCCGCAGCTACTGCGGCAAGCCGACGCGGTACCGGAATCACAGATCCCCGCTCTCGACGAGACGATCCGCGATATGGTGGACACGATGCGGGCGCTGGATGGCGCTGGGCTCGCAGCACCTCAGATCGGGATAAACCAGCGAGTTGTGATCTTCGAAGTGGAGTCGAATCCGCGCTACCCTGACGCCGAGCCGGTTCCATTTACGGTACTAATTAATCCTGAAATCGAGGTCGTATCCTATGCAACCGAGGCCGATTGGGAAGGGTGCTTAAGCGTTCCTGGAATGCGAGGATTAGTGAATCGCTATACGCAAATCCGTTATCGTGGACTGCAGGCCGATGGCTCGACAATGCAGCGCGAAACCGCGGGATTTCATGCCCGGGTGGTGCAGCACGAGTGTGATCATCTGGACGGTATATTGTATCCGATGCGGATTACCGATATGCGCAACTTCGGCTATGAACAGGAACTATGGGCTGAGGGCGATGCCGACCTCAAGTCGGAGTAGGTATGCGGGCGGCCCTAGTGTTCGATCGAACCGCCCAAACGATCCAGCAAATCATGGCATAACGTGATGCGTTGTTGAAATTCCGGTAGCGTCAATGTGATCCGCAACTGGGTGGGACCCTGCATCCGGTAATCCTGCGGACGCGATTGGATTAGTTCAACAATGGCGAGCGGGTCGATATTGGGGTCCGCCACGAACTTAATCTTGCCGCCGGATTCGCCGATATCTATCGCTTTAATGCCGAGAGGCGCCGCGCGGAGTTTAATCTCCGATACGGCGAATAGCGCTTTGGCAGCAGCCGGCAACAATCCGAATCGGTCGACGGCCTCAACCTGTAACTCTCTGAGCTCATCGGCATTGCGGGCACTGGCGATACGTTTATACATGATCAGGCGGGTATGAACGTCGGGCAAATAATCCTCGGGAAACAGCGTCGCGGTATGAAAATTCAGCTCTAAATGGGTGTGAGCCGCATCCTCGCCGACCCATTCGCGGGAAGCGGAAGGATTCTCGCGTAACGCTTGAATAGCGCGTTGCAGGTAGTCACTATAAACGGTGAAACCGACCTCATCGATGAGTCCGCTTTGGGATTCTCCGAGAAGCTCGCCGGCACCGCGGATTTCCAGATCATGGGATGCTAATGTAAACCCCGCGCCCAAGTCTTCCATAGATTCAATAGCGGATAATCGCCGTTCGGCTTCGGTGGTAATGGTGCGACGGTCAGCCACCAGAAGGTATGCATAGGCCTGATGGTGAGAGCGGCCGACGCGGCCGCGGAGTTGATGAAGCTGGGCGAGTCCGAACCGATCGGCGCGATTGATAACAATGGTGTTGGCGGCGGGAACATCGATACCACTCTCAATGATGGTGGTGCACACCAGCATATCAAATCGCTGGTGGTAGAACTCCTGCATGGTAGATTCGAGCTCGCGCTCTGACATTTGCCCGTGCGCAATCTGGATACGCCCCTCAGGCATTAGCTTTTGCAATTCCTCGGCAGTTCGGGAAATGCTACGGACATCGTTATGCAGGAAGTAAATTTGACCGCCCCGGCGGATTTCCCGTAAGCAGGCTTCCCGGATTAATCCTTTGTTCCAATTTCTGACGAATGTTTTTATCGATAGGCGCTGACGTGGCGGCGTTGCAATGATTGATATCGAGCGCAGCCCGGCCATCGCCATGTTCAAGGTGCGTGGTATTGGCGTTGCAGTCAATGTCAGAATATCGACTTCTCCGCGTAGACGTTTGAGGCGTTCTTTCTGTCGCACTCCAAAGCGGTGTTCTTCGTCGATAATTATTAATCCGAGATTGCGAAGTTTGACATCGGGTTGCAGTAGGCGATGGGTGCCGATTGCGATGTCCACTCTTCCTGCAGTTAATGCCGCGATCGTCTCGGCTTGCTCGGATTTACTCTGAAATCGAGATAATGCGTCAATTCGGACCGCTGATTCCGCGAACCGATCTCGAAACACTTCGTGGTGCTGCCGCGCAAGCAGGGTAGTGGGCGCCAAGATTATGACCTGCGTACCGTTATACACAGCAACAAATGCGGCGCGCAGTGCGATTTCAGTCTTTCCGAAACCGACGTCCCCACATACCAGTCGATCCATAGGGCGATCGGTGACCATATCGGCCAAAACTTCCTCCAGTACCTGAGTTTGGTCCGGCGTCTCTTCGAACGGAAAGCCTGCGGCGAAGGAATGATATTCCGGCATCGGAACGGAGTGGGCGATACCATTTCTCGCGTTCCTTAGGGCTTCTACTTCCAACAATTCTGCGGCCACATCATAAGCTTTCTCGCGAGCACGACGGGTCGCCCTGGCCCAGGTGTCAGTACCGAGTTTATGCAGAGGCGCGTGTTCCGAATCGACGCCTATGTACCGGCTGATCAGATGCAGCGACAACACAGGGACATAGAGTTTGTCATCGCCTTGGTATTTCAGAGTCAGAAATTCTGTGGGCTCACCTTCGATATCCAGAGTTTGAAGCCCTACGTAACGGCCGACGCCATGTACCGTATGTACTACTGGATCAGTCGGCTTAAGTTCAGCCAGCGAACGAATAACGGCTTCGGGGTCGACTTTCGAGCCACGCCGCCGTCTGCGCTGATAGACTTGTTCGCCGTAGACCTCGTTCTCGGCTATCACCGCGATGGCCGGGTTCGCCAACACAGCACCGCGTTCAAGCTCGGCTACTGTTACCGCGACTGGAATTTCCTGAAGCAGAAATTCGTGCCACGATGCGCAGGGTTGTGGATCGATACCGTGTTCGTGCAATACGCTTTGCAATACTTCCCGCCGCCCGGTTGTTTCGGCTGCCAGCAGTACTCGGTTCGGGGTGTCGGTAAGGTACTGAACTAACTTTTCGTATGGGGAGCCGGATTTCGGATCCGCCACCAAGTTGGGGGCAAGGCTCGTTGCGAACGTCTGTGGTGTAATGTTATCGACTTGGCCGGGAGCGATCAGAATTCGTCGCCATGACTGTAGTCGTGTAGTCAGATCAGAGCCGGAAAGGTAGAGTTCCGGTGGCGACAGCACCGCGTTTTCTCGGTCGACCTGCGCCGATTCATAACGTTCCATGACTTGTGACTCGTAGCGATTGGCGGCATCGGTGACATCACCTTCAATAATAAAGACGCTGGAGTCCGGTACATAATCAAACAGTGTTGCCGTGTTGTCGAAAAACAGCGGTAAATAGAATTCGACCCCGGCGGGCAGATGTCCTTCCGATACGCCCATGTAAATTCTTTGTTTGTGCGGGTCGCCATCGAAGCGGCGCCGAAACCGACTGCGAAAATCGCGGACGGCTTCCGGGTGCACCGGGAACTCACGGGCCGGTAACAACTCGATTTGCGATACCGTACCAATGGAGCGTTGCGTTTCGGGGTCGAAATAGTGAATGGACTCGACACGATCATCGAAAAGGTCAAGCCGAAACGGTTGATTGCTACCGCTGGCAAAAATGTCGATAACACCACCGCGCACCGCAAACTCACCGGGCGCCTGCACCTGACTAACGGAATAATAGGCCGATTTTTCGAGGCGCAGTCGTAGTTCGTGCGGTCTGACAGTATCCCCGACGGCCATCGCAAATGTGTGTGCCAGCACGTACTCCCGAGGTGGCAACCGTTGCATGAGGTTGGCCGCGGCGAGTACGACGATACCTTTGTCGAGCGAAGGCAATTCGCGCAAAATACGCAGGCGCTCAGAGATGATGTCTTGGTGCGGGGAAAAATTATCGTAAGGTAAGCATTCCCAATCTGGAAAATGCCGAATCGTCGTAGGCATGGTGGAATCCGCGTAAAAGCGGAGTTCCATTTCAATCAGTTGCGCGTGCCGATCATCCGTAGTCACGACGATGACGGGGTCGGTGCAAGCGGCCGAATAGATCGCAAGACTTCGACTGCTGCCAAGCAGTCGCTGCCATACCATCGGATGCTCCGGCGAAGACGCGATGGGCGGGGCGAGCGGAGAGTTATCGGTAGTTGGAGCTAGCATTGCATTGCGCGTTGACCCGGCAGATCGAGCGCAAAGGTATCAGCACGCAATGTTTTGTTTGTTCGTGCTGAGCCGGCGTGGGACTCCGGTTGTACGCCACCCCAGGCGAAATGGCGCGCTGTGACTGTTGACACCGGTAGAATCATTTATGGTGCGTGGCGAGAGCTATGTGGACAACGGTGACCGTCGCGCGGAACGGCGGTGGTGTGGTCGAAACGCAAACTATGATCGGTGTGGCTTGCGCTTTTTTAAGAGCACGTACACGGCCCCAGTGCCACCGTGTTCCGGACGCGCCGATGCAAACGCCAGCACCTCATCGCGTATTTTCAGCCAGGTATTGAGTTTCGATTTTAGAATAGGTTGTCGACCAGGCGATCCCAATCCCTTACCGTGAATGATGCGCACACAACGCCAGCCGTGATCTTGTGCCTCGTTTAAAAACGCAATGACATGTATCCCCGCCTCGGAGGAGGTATAGCCGTGCAAGTCCAATTCGGCCTCAAGGGCGAAATCGCCGCTGCGCAGCCGCCGGAACGTCGAACGTTGCAGCCCCGATCGCGCAAACAATAATTCCTCACCGGACTCCATCTGCGGATCGGAATCATCCAGCAACAAACTACGCATGACGTCCATTTGGTCCTGTATGGTCTGCATCGGCGCGGCCGCAGGAGGGGTTTTTGGGATGATCGCTCGGTTATGTTTGAGTTCGCTGACATCTCCCATATCATCTCGAAACGCACTTAAATCCGCATTGGTACGGTCGATAGTTGCGCTACGGTTCGATTTTATAGCGGTTTGCGTGACCTTCGCGTGTTGGCGATCCGAGGCATTCCTAGTGACCATCGCTCGAATTCTCTACCTGCGATAGGTAACGTTCGGCGTCCAGCGCCGCCATGCAGCCGGTGCCGGCGGAGGTGACGGCTTGGCGATACACATGATCCGTCACGTCGCCGGCTGCGAATACACCGGGAATACTGGTGGCGGTGGCGTCCCCGTACCGACCGGCTTGGGCGATGATGTAGCCATTGGCCATTTTCAGTTGCCCGGTGAACAAACTCGTATTGGGCGTGTGTCCTATGGCGATAAACGTGCCGTGCACTGGCACTTTTTTGAGTGTGTCGTCGGTCGTGTTACGGATGCGTATTCCGGTCACGCCCGTATCGTCACCGAGCACTTCATCGAGTACGTGATTCCACTGGACGTCGATATTGCCCCCGGCACCGGTTCGTGCCATCAATCTGTCTACTAGCATGGCCTCGCCGCGAAATTTGTCACGGCGGTGCACGACGGTTACTTGAGAAGCAATATTCGACAAGTAAAGCGCCTCCTCGATTGCGGTATTTCCTCCACCGATGACACTAACAGGCTGATTCTTATAGAAGAATCCGTCACAGGTCGCGCACGCAGAGACGCCTTTACCTTGGAAAGTCTGTTCGGACGGAAGGCCCAGGTACTTCGCGGACGCGCCGGTTGCGATGATCACCGCATCACAGGTGTAGGTACCGGAATCGCCACTGAACAAAAATGGACGTTGGCCGAGATCGGCCGTATGAATCTGGTCGAATACGAGCTCCGCCGAGAATCGTTCGGCGTGGCGTTGCATACGCTCCATTAGTTGCGGCCCTTGCAGCCCCTCGATATCGCCGGGCCAATTATCGACATCTGTAGTGGTCATGAGTTGGCCACCCTGTTCGATCCCTGTTATTAGGACCGGCCGCAGGTTTGCTCGGGCCGCATAGATGGCCGCGGTATATCCCGCCGGTCCGGAGCCAAGAATCAGGACTCGGCAATGTTGCTTGTCATTCATATTGGTGTAGAGCCGTCGTCAATCGGCCGCCGCGGCGAACAAAATTATCATCGCGGGACGCGTCGCCTATTGATTTTATAGGGGTTACTTAATTATGGTACGACATCGACTCATGCAGCGCAAAAATCCCTATTTTTACCCCCAACTCTGGCTGCGGACGGTGCCTCGAGGGGCACAGCCGTCAAACGGATAGCGTCCATCGTGGCACAGGCACGTAGGCAACCCGACTCCAGCGTCCGACCTAGGGGTCTCTCTCCCCGATTTATCGCGGTAGCGCGGGAAACTTCACTGTTTATTCTCGGTGCGATCGCGGTCTATATTTTTATCGCACTGGTATCGTACTCGCCGACCGATCCCGGTTGGTCGCACACGGGAAATAGTGGGCAGGTCAGCAATCTAGGGGGCGGATTTGGAGCTTGGTTTGCGGACCTAAGCCTGCACGGTTTTGGCTACGTCGCTTTTCTGTTTCCGCTACTGATCGGGGTGGCGGGTTGGCGGAATTACCAACAGCGGCACCGCTCGGACGTGAGCATCCAGCGCCGCCTCGTCGGGGCCGCAGGTTTCGCGCTCACAATTATTGGGGGCTGTGGTATCGAAAACCTGCATTTTGCCGAGATGGCGGCGGATATGCCGTTTGCGCCCGGGGGTGCGGTGGGTGACGGTACTAACGAGTTTTTGGGCGTGGCATTCGGGCTTGCCGGGGCGACGGTGATCCTGCTTACGATATTTATCTGTGGAATCACCTGGTTTACTGGGTTGTCGTGGTTCCGGTTGATGGACCAGCTTGGAAAGGGTGTGTTTGACGCGTACGAGTTTCTGCGCGTGCAGTGCATACGCGGCTTGGATTTAATCGCAGGTACGCGGGCCCGGCGTGAACGGCAAGGTGCGATCGCGGAAATACGCGACAAACAGGAGATCCAGAAGCCGCCTCGAATTGAACCACACATTGTCCCGCCGAAGGCGCAACCCAGTGTGAGGCACGAACGCGAAAGGCAGTCAGCGTTGTTTGACGATCGGGTCGATGTGCGGCCGACGTTGTCATTGTTGGAGGCACCGGTTGCCCATCAATCCGGGTTCTCAACCGAATCGTTGGAGGCGATGTCGCGGTTGCTTGAGAAGAAGCTGCACGATTTTAATGTCGATGTGCGTATCGAAGCCGTGCACCCGGGACCGGTGATTACGCGTTTCGAAGTGGAACCGGCTCCAGGCGTGAAAGCCAGCCAAATTACGGGTTTGGCGCGCGACCTCGCACGCGCGCTGTCGACGGTGAGCGTCCGCGTGGTAGAAAATATTCCTGGAAAATCGTTCGTGGGTATCGAAATCCCGAATGAAAACCGCGAAACAGTGCGCTTGGTGGAGGGATTGTCGTCGGCCGCCTACGAAGAGGCCAATACCCCGCTGGCGTTGGTGCTCGGTAAGGACATCGGTGGTGCACCGGTAATAGCGGATCTGTGCAAAATGCCACATTTGCTCATCGCTGGTACCACTGGTGCCGGTAAGTCGGTCTGCGTAAACGCGCTGATCCTCAGCATTCTCTATAAATCTACGCCCGACGACGTGCGCCTCATCATGATCGATCCAAAAATGCTGGAGTTAGCGATCTACGAGGGCATTCCACATTTGCTCGCGCCGGTGGTCACCGACATGAGCGAAGCGGCCACCGCACTGCGTTGGTGCATAGTAGAAATGGAACGCCGCTACCGGCTTATGGCCGCATTGGGAGTTCGCAATATATCGGGCTACAACCGGAAGATAAAAATCGCGATCCAGGAGAGTAACCCCATTATGAATCCGTTAGCCGAGGAACCGGAGCAGGCGGAGCCGCTGCAACCGTTCCATTATATTGTCGTGATTATCGACGAACTGGCGGATCTCATGATGTCGATGGGAAAAAAGATCGAGGAGCTAGTGACGCGTATTGCACAGCGAGCTCGTGCCGCAGGGATTCACCTGATCCTCGCCACCCAACGGCCCTCGGTCGATGTGATTACCGGGCTCCTGAAGGCAAACGTGCCGACTCGAATCGCATTCCAAGTGTCGTCGCGGGTGGATTCCCGGACGATTCTCGACCAGATGGGCGCCGAGCAGCTCTTAGGGCAAGGCGATATGCTATTTTTGCCACCCGGGAGTGGCATACCGATGCGGGTGCACGGATCGTTTGTGGCCGACGACGAAGTGCACCAAGTGGTTGACCAACTTAAGCAATCCCGCGCACCGGAGTACGATGACGCAGTATTGGATGCCAGCCTGACTGCTGGGACTTCGAGCGTCGAGGCGGTGGGCGACGGGCCTGGGGGTGAGCAGGATCCGCTTTACGACCGAGCCCTCCAGTTGGTCACCGAAACCCGCCGAGCGTCGATTTCCGCCGTGCAACGGCAGCTTAGAGTCGGATATAACCGTGCCGCGCGAATGATCGAGGCGATGGAACAAGCGGGTGCCGTAGGGCCGTTGGAGTCCAATGGTCGCCGCGAAGTGTTGGCGCCGCCTCCACCGAGTGACTAACGCTGACTGCGCTGAAATGCTGATAACTCACGGTAAATATCATTGTGGTCGTAATCGGCCGCATCGCAGTCGCGAACTCGGCTCGATGTTGCTGCTGGGATTATTGTTGTATTCGTCACTTGGATCCGCGAATGCGCTAGATGATCTGCAGCGATTTTTTACCGAGATCAGTACATTCGAGGCGGAGTTTGATCAGGTTATCCTGGATGAAGATTTCATCACCCTCGAAGAAAGCAGCGGCCGGGTCACGATTGTTCGACCCAATAAGTTTCGCTGGGATTACGCGGCGCCGTTTGAGCAGCAGATTATCGGCGACGGCGCCAAAGTCTGGATCTACGACATCGATTTAGAGCAAGTGACAGTTCGGAATATGGCGGCGGCCATGGGCAATACGCCGGCGGTGTTGCTGGCAGGGCGTGGCAAGCTCGCGGAAACCTATGATATTCACGACCTCGGTATTCAAGGTGCTTCGAATTGGGTGCGCTTGAGTCCGAAGCAATCCGATGATTCGAGTTTCGACGATATTCGATTAGGTTTTGATCACGGTCAGTTGCGGGTATTGGAGCTTGTAGATGGTTTTGGACAAACCACACGGATTACTTTACGGAAGATGCTTGAAAACCCGGTGATCAACGATCAGATATTCGAGTTCACGCCGCCGACAGGCGTCGATGTACTCTCCGAGGATGAGCTGTAGGAAGCTACGCAACAGTGATCGATTGTCTAAATTTTCAGATTGGACGGGTATCGGCTATAACACCATAGACCGGTAGTTGTGCACTCCGCGTGGGGCATTAAGATGTTAGAACGAGTGCTTGTGATTGCGTTGGGGGGTGCCATCGGCGCGGTATTGCGATATCTGAGTTCGGAGCTTACCTATCGAATTTTGGGTAGGGGTTTTCCGTATGGCACTCTCGCGGTAAATGTGATCGGCTCGTTTTGTATCGGCTATCTATTTGTCGGGTTTGCGGAGCGTTTTTCTGTTGGGGCGCTCTGGCATGCCGCGTTGTTTGCGGGATTGTTGGGCGGATTTACGACGTTTTCGGCATTTTCACTGGACACGATGCAAATGATTCAGAGCGGGCACTTTAGCAAGGCATTACTGAATATCGTGCTCTCGGTCGGGTTGTGTTTGGCTGGTGTATGGGGCGGGATGGCCGTGGCCAAAATGCACTAACCCGGTATTGTATACAATCCATAGTAAGGAATAGCTATGTTGGATCCACAGCGGTTACGAGCTGATATCGATAATGTTGCACAACGACTGACTAGCCGCGGATTCGAACTCGATGTCGCCGCATTCCGTGAACTGGAAAGCCGCCGTAAATTATTGCAGACCGACACTGAGTCGTTGCGGAGCGATCGTAATCGCTGTGCAAAAGAAATCGGTCTAGCCAAGGTTCGCGGTGATGACGCGGCGGCGGTGATGGATCAGGCTGCATCGATCAACGATCGATTGAAGACGGTCGAATCCGAATTGGCAACGGTACAGAATGCGCTGACCGAATTTATTTCAGGAATTCCCAATATTCCACACGCCAGCGTACCGACTGGTCGCAACGAGACTGACAACGTTGAGATTCGGCGTTGGGGTGAGCCGACCGCTTTTTCATTTTCGCCCAAAGATCATGTGGACCTGGGTGCTGCGCTCGGAATGTTGGATTTTGAGATGGCGGTAAAACTCACCGGCTCACGTTTTGTAGTGATGTACGGAGATCTGGTGCGGTTACATCGTGCCTTGATTCACTTCATGATCGATCTGCATACGCGTGAACACGGCTATCGCGAGATATATGTGCCGTACTTGGTGAATTCGGACAGCTTATTTGGCACCGGTCAACTACCGAAGTTTGCCGATGACCAATTTGTGTTCGCCGGCGACCAGCCGTTGTATCTAGTGCCGACCGCCGAAGTACCCGTCACCAACACCGCTCGCGATCGAATCCTATCGGCCGACGACTTACCCCAAAAAATGGTGTGTCATACGCCGTGTTTTCGCCGTGAGGCGGGCTCGTATGGTAAAGACACGCGAGGCATGATACGCCAGCATCAGTTCGAAAAAGTAGAGCTCGTGCATTTGGTGGAGCCGACGCTGTCTTGGGCCACGCTTGAAGAATTAACGAGCCACGCCGAAACCGTGCTGCAACGGTTGAAATTGCCGTATCGTGTAGTTGTACTGTGTTCCGGTGACATCGGTTTTTCCGCGGCGAAAACTTACGATATCGAAGTATGGCTCCCGGGTCAGAATTGTTATCGGGAGATTTCATCGTGCAGCAACTTCGAGGCCTTTCAGGCACGGCGGATGCGCGCGCGTTGGCGCAATCCTGCGACCCGTAAGCCTGAGTTCCTGCACACGTTGAACGGCTCGGGCCTTGCGATCGGCCGCACATTGGTTGCGGTTTTGGAAAATTATCAGCAAGCCGATGGGTCGATCGCTATCCCGGCGGTACTACGGCCGTACATGGGCGGTACAGATATGATCGCGGCTGCGAACGGCGGTTAGTGGAGTGGCACATGGGCGACTAGCTAGGGCTATGTATCGGTGGGCGATCACCGAGTAGCCATCTCTGAAGAACGCCCTTTTTGGCCGCCGGCGTCGTCATTATTTGCAATCGCGATGTTATATGCTATCGACGTGATAATTAACGGATATATGCATTGTAGAGCTCGTCGAATACTAGGATTAGTGTTGGGCCGTTATTGGGAATTTTGTCGTTTTTGACTCATGGATTGGTGGATTTCGATTTTCATATACCGGCTAATGCCGCTTACTTCTATGCTTTGATGGGGATCGGAGTCACCGCATCTTACTGTAACGTAGAGAAGCCAAATGACATCACAACAAATAGATCGAACAATGCATAGCGCCCGCCGTGTCTTAGTCACTGGCGGCGCGGGATTTCTTGGTTCGCATTTATGCGAGCACTTGTTGGCCAATGGGCACGACGTACTCTGTATCGATAACTATTTCACCGGTACCAAGCGCAATATTCAGAATTTGCTGGATGACCCCGGATTCGAGTTGATGCGCCACGATGTGACGTTTCCGCTATATGTCGAGGTCGATGAAATCTACAATTTGGCGTGTCCGGCGTCACCGATTCATTATCAATACGATCCAGTTCAAACCACCAAAACCAGTGTGCACGGCGCGATAAATATGCTGGGGCTCGCGAAACGCGTCAAGGCGAAGCTCTACCAGGCTTCTACCAGTGAGGTATATGGTGACCCAACGGTGCACCCGCAACAGGAAGCTTATTGGGGTAATGTGAATCCGATAGGCGTACGTTCATGTTATGACGAAGGCAAGCGGTGTGCTGAAACATTGTGTTTTGATTACCACCGTCAACACGGATTGCGCATCAAGGTGGCGCGAATTTTTAACACCTATGGGCCGCGTATGCATATCAATGATGGCCGCGTGGTTTCGAATTTCATTGTTCAGGCGTTGCGACATGAACCCATTACGATCTACGGGGATGGTTCGCAGACTCGGTCGTTCTGTTATGTTGATGACCAGGTTGCTGCGATGCAATTGTTTATGCAGACTGAAGACGATGTGACGGGTCCCGTAAATGTCGGCAATCCGAACGAATTTACGATTGCGGAGCTAGCCGCACGAGTTATCGAATTAACAAACTCACATTCGAAACTTCACTACGTATCCCTTCCGGAGGACGATCCCCGACAGCGATGTCCGGATATTACTTTGGCGAACGAGCTTATGGGCTGGAAGCCGAAGGTTGAGTTGGAGTCAGGGTTGAAGAAAACTATCGAATATTTCGATAAGCTACTACAAGGCTAGTCGCAATCGACATGTGCCGACCGGGCTCGTCGCCACAGAGTGACACGATAAGCGCGTGTGTGCTTATTTCGACCTTGGGGTTCGCGGCCGCGGGAATCGCTGAAAAACTGAATCGGGCGGTTCGCCACGCAAAGCCCGTACCGTGTCACCATCATCATAAAACAAAACCCCGCCGCAGCGGGGTTTCGAAGTTCGAATTCCGACGTCGTAATCAGTCGTCGCCAAATATACCGAGTATGTGTAGTAAGCTCGTGAAAAGATTAAAAATCGCTACATATAACATAACAGTGGCCATTATATAGTTGGTTTCACCGCCGTGAATAATTTGGCTGGTCTGGTATAGAATCAAACCGGACATCAGCAAAATAAACATGGCCGATACGGCCAGAGACAGTGCCGGTATTGAAAATATCACAGCGCCTAGTCCAGCCAGAAAGGCAACCAGAATCCCTACGAACAACATTCCACCAATGAACGAGAAATCCTTACGAGTCGTCAGCACGTATCCGGAAAGCCCGAGAAAGATCGCCCCGGTGCCGCCTAATGCGGTCATGACGAGCTGGTCTCCGTTTGGTAGGTGGTTTATGTAAAGACTGATGATTGGGCCTAGCGTGATGCCCATAAAACCAGTCAACATGAAGACGAAAACCAAGCCCAAAGCCGAATTGCGAAATTTGGTGGTCAGAAACAACAGCCCGAAGTAGCCGACGAGGGTGATGACCAACCCCGGGTGCGGCCAGTTCATCAGCATTGACAATCCGGCAGTTGCTGCACTAAACAGCAACGTCATCGCAAGCAACGCATAGGTATTCTTCAAGACCTTGTTGACGGCCAGTCCGGTCGCAATCGGTCTTGAAACTGCTGGGTTCAATCGATTCATATTAATCTCCGAATTATGAATTTACCGGCGCATTATAACTCTGCTTCAGCCCCAGAGATAGCGGGGTATGCGCTTCATTACTGGTATAATGGGGGCTCAATTGCCTATAATTCAAGGGCTTGTGGTGGGTGCCGCGCGGAGATTACGATATCGTAACGACACCCCGCCGCATCATGGCCCGGTCGGCTGCAATTTAGGAGAGGTGGCTGAGTGGTCGAAAGCGGCGGTCTTGAAAACCGTTGAAGGGAAACCTTCCGGGGGTTCGAATCCCTCCCTCTCCGCCAACCACCCTGCCGCACGTAAAATTGAGTTATGGGCAAACTCTTTGCTCGCGATGGAGATCGCAGGCTTATCCGATTCGCGGTTGTATGTCGGGTCGTGGAGTCAATCGATTTGCGACCCCGAACGACCGGTCGAACCGGCAGATACTTAGGGAACCTCAGACCCGCTCGCCCAGAATTAATCAGAGGCTCCCCAATCGTTGTAGTACACTACGCCCGCGCTGTACTTCGGGCGCGCGACTAATATTCAACTCGGAATCGAATCATTTTGGACGACAGGCAAAAAGCGCTGCGTTATCACGAAGAGCCGCGACCCGGTAAGATCTCGATCGCTCCCACCAAGCCGTTCGCGACCGCCGAGGATTTGTCCTTGGCGTATACGCCCGGCGTAGCCGAGCCGGTGCGGGAAATCCATCGCGATCCGGAAGCCGCGTATCGCTATACCAATAAAGGCAATCTCGTCGCGGTGATTACCGACGGCTCGGCGGTGCTGGGTCTTGGTAATGTCGGCGCGCTGGCCGGAAAACCGGTCATGGAAGGCAAGGCTGTGTTGTTTAAGCGCTTCGCCGACATCGATGTGTTCGATATTGAGGTTAACGCTCCCAGCGCCGAAACTTTTATCGAGACGGTGGTGAATATTGCGCCAACCTTTGGCGCCATCAATCTCGAGGATATCGCCGCTCCACGATGTTTCTCGATAGAAAGCGCTTTGCGCGAACGCCTGGATATCCCGGTATTTCATGACGATCAACACGGCACATCGGTCATTATCGGTGCCGGATTGTTAAATGCGCTGGAGATTCAAGGGAAATCTCTTGAGGACGTGCGCATTGTGATTATCGGTGCGGGCGCGGCGGGTTTGGCCAGCGGGCGATTATTGTGTGCGCTCGGCGCGCGCCGAGAACATATCCTGGTGGTGGACAGCAAAGGCGTGATTCATAGTGGCCGCACCGATTTGAACATCCACAAACAAGCGTTTATTGTCGATACGCCGACCCGGACGCTGGCAGAAGCAATGGTCGGTGCGGATGCCGTCATCGGCGTGTCGGGGCCTGGGTTAATATCGGCAACGATGGTAAAGACGATGTCGGATAGACCAATCGTTTTCGCCCTCGCGAATCCCGAACCCGAAATCCGGCCTGAGACTGTGCGCAGTGCGCGCAGCGATGCCGTCATTGCGACTGGTCGCTCGGATTTTCCGAATCAGGTCAATAATTCGTTGTGCTTTCCGTTCGTATTTCGCGCAGTGCTGGACGCGCGGGCTACCGAGATTAGCCAGGAAGTCTTAATTGCCGCGGTCTATGGGTTGGCGGAATTGGCCAAAGAACCGGTGCCCGACGAAGTACTGAAAGCATATCAGGCGACGAGCATGGAATTCGGCAAAGATTATATCCTGCCCAAGCAGTTTGACCCGCGTTTACGTGAGCGGATTGTGCCCCGGGTTATTGCGGCGGTTGGGCAGTCGGCCTAAATCGATTTTTCGTTCCCGATTACTTTAAGAAAGCTTATGAAAATTCACGAGTATCAGGCAAAGGAACTATTGCGTGGTTTCGGGGTTGTGACCCCTCGGGGTGTGGCGTGCTTTTCAAGTGATGACGCGGTCGCCGCCGCGCAGCAATTGGGCGGCGAGATTTGGGTTGTGAAGGCGCAAATCCACGCCGGCGGGCGTGGCAAAGGCGGTGGCGTCAAAATTGCTCGCTCGCTCGACGAAGTGCGGCAATTCAGCACGGACATACTTGGAATGATTCTGGTCACACATCAAACCGGTCCGAGCGGCCAGCGCGTAAACCGATTGCTCATCGAGGAGGGCGTAGCAATTAAAACCGAGCTCTACGTCGGTGTGGTGGTGGATCGTTCGGCACAACGTGTAACGATGATGGTCAGTGCGGAAGGCGGCACCGAGATCGAGGAAGTCGCGGCGACAAGCCCCGAAAAGATTCACAAAATTGCTATTGATCCGGCGCAGGGGCTGACCAATGAGCAGGCGGCTTCGCTGGCCGCTCAAATCGGTATCCCCGATGCAGCAGCTACGAGTGCGATCGCGTTCTTCAAGGGCCTTTATCAGGCATTTTGGGACAGCGATGCATCGCTTGCGGAAATCAATCCATTGATACTTACGGCCGACGATCGCGTATTGGCCCTGGACGCCAAGTTCAATTTTGATGACAACGCATTGTTCCGGCATCCGCAACTCGACGAATATCGAGATTTAGATGAAGAAGATCCGGCGGAAATCGAGGCTTCGGAATTCGGTTTATCGTACATTGCCCTGGACGGAAACATTGGTTGCCTCGTTAATGGAGCAGGCCTCGCGATGGCGACGATGGATATTATCAAGCTGTACGGCGGTGAGCCCGCGAATTTCCTTGATGTCGGGGGCGGCGCGACGGCGGAACAGGTCACGGCCGCGTTCAAAATTATGCTGCGCAATGAAAACCTGGCCGCGATTCTCGTCAATATATTCGGCGGAATTATGCGATGTGACGTAATCGCTGAGGGGCTGGTTAGTGCTGCAAAACAAATTGATCTGGGTGTGCCGTTAGTAGTTCGGTTAGAAGGAACCAACGTCGAAGCGGGACGGAAAATCCTTGGCGATTCCGGCCTCGCAATTATTGGCGCCGATAACATGGCAGATGCGGCGGAACGCGTCGTCGCCGCGACTCGAGGTTAACCTTATGTCGATACTCATAAATAAAGACACCCGTGTGGTGACCCAAGGCATTACCGGTAAAACCGGCGCATTCCACACCAAGAACTGCCTTGAATACGCATTGGGGCGCGATACGTTTGTGGCGGGCGTGACGCCCGGGAAAGCGGGACAATCGGTCGAGGGTGTGCCCGTATTTGATACGGTCGAGGAAGCTCGCTCGCAAGCGGGTGTGAATACCTCGGTAATCTATGTACCGCCACGATTTGCGGCGGCGGCTATCGACGAGGCGATCGGTGCGGGGATCGATGTCGTGATTTGTATCACCGAAGGCGTTCCCGTAAAGGACATGATTCTTACCCGCCATCGAATGCGCGATTCGTCCACAGTATTAGTGGGTCCGAACTGCCCGGGCGTGATAACGCCAGATGAGATTAAGATCGGCATCATGCCGGGCTATATACACCGTAAGGGGACGATTGGCGTGGTGTCGCGTTCCGGCACCTTGACCTATGAAGTCGTGGACCAGTTGAGCAAACTGGGGCTCGGACAATCGACCTGTGTCGGCATTGGTGGTGACCCGGTTAACGGCCTCAAACATCTCGATGTCATTCGAATGTTTAACGACGACCCCGATACGGAAGCCGTGGTTTTATGCGGTGAAATCGGTGGTTCCGATGAGGAAGAATGCGCACGATGGATCAAAAATAATATGACTAAACCAGTCGTAGGGTTTATTGCCGGTGTCACCGCCCCGCCTGGTAAACGTATGGGACATGCCGGTGCAATTATTTCCGGCGGTAAGGGCACAGCCGCCGAGAAAATCGCGGTACTCGAAGAGTGTGGGGTCAGCGTCACCAAAAACCCGGCCACGATTGGCGCGTTAATGCGTGATGCGTTGCATTGAATCTTTATGGCGTTTTTCAGGGACGACTAACTCGATTTCAGCTCAGCGACGGTGGCTTAACAGACTTCTTTCGCGTCGCCGAAAACCAACGAATAATTGTTCTGGTAATAGAACAGGTTTTCGATACCCGCATAGCTCGGCTTCATACTGCGTTTGATCACAAACACGCGATTGGTACGGTTCACGTCGAGAATCGGCAGGCCGTAGAACGGACTCGAACGATCGGATTTCGCCACGGGGTTGGTAATGTCGCTCGCGCCCACCACCAATGCGACATCGGCCGTGGTGAATTCGTGACTGGTCTCTTCCATTTTCACAACCGGATCGTAAAGCATGTCGGCCTCGGCCAGCAGCACATTCATATGGCCGGGCATGCGGCCCTTCACTGGATGGATCGCAAATTTCACTTCTACGTCTTTGTTGTTCAATTACTCACGACTCCGTAGTCGTGGTTTTTGTTTGCGATTCCTCGAACAATATTCTCGTGTGAGTTAACAATAACAGCCTAATGATTTATGACTTGTGTCTTGCTTCATGCTAGGATTAGCGCCTGTTAGAAGTAGTAAATAATAACTACATACTCCAACAACAAGTGTCCAGTTTTTATTGCAATACAAATATCCAGCGGTCTCAATTCAGGGGAGTAAATAGCGATGAAAATCGGAGTACCCAAAGAAATCCACTCGGGTGAAAAGCGCGTTGCGACGACACCTGAAGTCGCGGAACAACTCCAAAAATTAGGATTTTTAGTTGCAGTCGAAACCGGCGCCGGTAAAGCAGCTAATTTCGCAGACGACGCCTACCGTGAGGCCGGTGCCGAAATCATTGAAGACACCAAAACTCTATGGGAGTCGTCTGATATCATATTCAAGGTACGTGGTCCTGAGAACCACCCCAAACTCCGTATCGATGAAGTTGAACTTCTAAGCGAAGGCAAAACACTGATCAGTTTCATCTGGCCAGCGCAAAATGCTGAATTGATGCAGCGCCTGGCAGACCGGAAGGTCACCGTGCTCGCCATGGATAGCGTGCCCCGAATTTCGCGGGCACAGAAACTCGATGCCCTGAGTTCTATGTCCAATATTGCAGGCTATCGTGCGGTCGTTGAGGCGGCTCAGCACTTTGGCCGGTTCTTTACCGGTCAGATCACGGCGGCTGGAAAGGTCCCCCCTGCCAAGGTCATGGTCATCGGAGCCGGTGTTGCTGGTCTTGCCGCGATTGGAACAGCAAAAGGCCTGGGCGCCATCGTCAGGGCTTTTGATACCCGCCCTGAAGTTAAGGAGCAGATCGAGAGTATGGACGCTGAATTTCTTGAACTCGATTTTGAAGAAGAAGGTTCGGGCCAAGGCGGTTATGCCAAGGTCATGAGTGCTGAGTTCATAAAGGCAGAAATGGATCTGTTCGCCCGCCAGGCCATGGAAGTCGATATCATCATAACGACTGCGCTTATCCCGGGGAAACCGGCACCCAAACTGATCACGGAAGCCATGGTCGAGACCATGCAGGACGGTAGCGTCATCGTTGATCTCGCCTCAGAGCAAGGTGGCAATTGTAGATTGACCGAACCCGGCAAGGTCGTCGTGAAGCACGGTGTCACCATTGTCGGTTATACCAACATGCCCAGCCGCCTGCCGGCCCAGTCCAGTCAGCTCTACGCAAGCAACCTGCGTCACCTGTTGGCCGAAATGTGTCCCGAGAAGAATGGTGAGATCGTGGTTGATATGGAGGATGAGGTCATTCGTGGAACGACCGTCATCAAACAAGGTGAAATTACCTGGCCGCCGCCGACTCCCAAGATTTTGGCCGCACCTCCTGTACCTGTTGAAGAATCGAAAGCGGAGCCCGAAGGGGAAAAACAACCGCTGATACCTTCGGCCATGAGGTCGGCTCTGACGATCCTGATCGGGGGCCTCTGTTTTTATGGTATCGGGATCAGTGCACCAGCTTCCTTCATGCAGCACTTTACGGTTTTCGTATTGGCCTGCTTCGTCGGTTACATGGTGATTTGGAATGTAACCTATGCCTTGCATACCCCGCTAATGAGTGTGACCAATGCGATTAGTAGCATCATCATCATCGGCGCACTTGTACAAGTTTCGTCCGGGAACAAGTTGCTCGCTGGGATTGCCGCGTTCGCGATACTGATAACCAGTATTAATATCTTTGGCGGCTTCGCAGTTACCCAGCGCATGCTGCAAATGTTTAGGCGATAGGAGGGAGATAGCCGTGCCAGTTGGATTAGTTTCAGTATCTTACATCGGCGCTACCATCCTGTTCATCCTGGCCTTGGGGGGGCTGAGCCATCCGGAGACATCACGCCGTGGTAATGCCTACGGCATCACCGGCATGGTCATCGCCGTGCTGGCAACCGTACTGGGTCCACAAGTCGATGTCTATGCGACCATCATTATTTGCATGCTTATTGGCGGTACGATGGGAATTATCCTGGCACTGAAGGTGCAGATGACCCAGATGCCTGAATTGGTGGCTATCTTGCATAGCCTGGTGGGCGTTGCCGCAGTTTTGGTAGGTTTTGTGAATTTTATGGACCCGGATGCGGCGCTACAATTTAGTGGTGCCGAAAAGACCATCCATGAAATAGAAATTTACATTGGGGTATTGATCGGCGCCGTCACTTTTTCGGGTTCGGTCATTGCCTTTGGCAAACTCAGCGGCAAGATCTCCGGTAATCCGGTCCTCCTGCCTGCACGCCACTGGATGAACCTGGGTCTACTCATAGCTTCGATCTGGCTTTGTTTTGAATTCGTGGATCAAGCCAAAACCGGTGGTGGCATGATACCGCTCTTGTTTGTGACCGCGATCGCCCTCACTTTCGGTGTGCATATGGTGATGGCGATTGGCGGCGCGGATATGCCTGTCGTTATCTCCATGTTGAACAGCTATTCAGGCTGGGCCGCAGCGGCCACCGGATTCATGTTATCCAATGACCTGCTGATTGTTACCGGTGCGCTGGTGGGTAGTAGTGGTGCGATCTTGAGCTACATCATGTGCCGCGCCATGAACAGAAACTTTATTGCCGTGATTGCGGGAGGTTTCGGTACCGAATCCGCAGGCACTGCTGGCACTACAAGCGACCAGGGCGAAGTCTTTCCTATCGAATACGAAGAAGTGGCCGACTTGTTGACGGATGCCAAGGAGATCATGATTATTCCCGGTTACGGAATGGCAGTGGCACAGGCGCAGCATACTGTTCATGAACTTACCAAGACGCTACGTTCAAAAGGCGTTAACGTCCGCTTTGGAATTCATCCTGTTGCCGGTCGAATGCCTGGTCACATGAACGTACTGCTTGCAGAGGCCCGTGTGCCGTATGACATCGTCTTCGAGATGGGTGAAATCAACGACGATTTCCCGCATATCGATGTGTCTATCGTCGTTGGTGCGAATGATATCGTCAATCCGTCTGCACAAGATGATCCGAACAGTCCGATTGCCGGTATGCCGGTGATGGAGTGCTGGAAAGGCAAGACGGCGATTGTACTGAAACGCAGTATGGCGTCAGGATATGCCGGAGTGCAAAATCCACTGTTCTATAAAGACAACACAAGAATGTTCTTTGGTGATGCTAAGGAAAGTCTGGATTCCGTACTCAAAGAAATATCGAAGTAGTTCACGGATGGCGCTCGCCGGTCTGGGATTCTTTGGGAACTCCCATCCGAATATGTTCGTAGCTGGTATTGTCAGTTCATTATAAGCGTCGATTATTCCGCATCAGCATTTGTTGCGACGCAACATTTTGGCGCCCGTCTTCTCAAGCAACATTCGCGTAAAACGAACCGGCGTGCGAACGGTCAACGATTCTTGTATTCTTGCCGACCGTTCGATCCGGCCAGAATTACGTTTACGTCGTACCATTACATTGGGGACAGAAAATCTATGGAATCTCTGCAAGCCTTTTTCGACTCTATTACGTCTCTTCGACAACGAGTGACCGCGCTTAGGGGGTATCTTTGACTACGCGGGGAAATCCGAGCGACTGGAGGAGGTCAATTTGCAACTGGAAAGCCCTGAGGTATGGAACGATCCGGATTTAGCACAGCAACTTGGCAAGGAACGCGTGGTTTTGGAACGAGCTGTGCACGGTCTCGATCGTCTCGATCACGCGTTGCGCGAATCCTGTGAATTGCTGGAATTGGCTGCCGATGACGACGATCAAGAGACGTACGATGCGGTGGAGCTCGAGGTCGAGAGTTTGCAGGCCGAGATCGAGCGTCTGGAGTTTCAGCGTATGTTTAGCGGCCCGATGGACGCGAGCAGTGCATTTCTAGACATCCAGGCCGGATCGGGCGGGACCGAAGCCCAGGACTGGGCCAATATGCTGTTACGCATGTACCGGCGGTGGGCGGACGCCCAGGGGTTTGGCGTCGAAACGGTCGAACTCTCCGAAGGCGAGGTGGCGGGTATAAAGAGTGCTACGCTGAAGATCGACGGCGGCTATGCCTATGGTTATCTGCGTACCGAGACGGGCGTACATCGACTGGTGCGGAAGTCGCCATTCGATTCCGGAAATCGCCGCCACACATCGTTTGCATCAGTGTTTGCGTACCCGGAAGTGGATGACAGCATCGAAATCGATATCAACCCCGCGGAATTGCGCATCGACACGTATCGGGCCAGTGGTGCGGGGGGGCAGCATGTCAATCGCACGGATTCGGCAGTACGTATTACCCACCTGCCGAGCGGTATCGTCGTGCAATGTCAAAACGACCGTTCGCAGCATCGTAACAAAGCCGAAGCGATGAGCATGCTTAAGGCAAAATTGTATGAGGCGGAGCTGCGTGCACAGCGCCAAGCTCAACAGGCAATGGAAGACCAAAAGGCGGACATCGGCTGGGGCAGTCAGATTCGCTCGTACGTACTCGACCAATCGCGAATCAAAGATTTACGCACCGGGTATGAAACCGGAAATACCCAAGCGGTACTGGACGGTGCGGTGAATGGATTTATCGAGGCAAGTCTGAAATCTGGATTATAGTAACAATAACAATATATTATAGTTTAATAGTCAAGTAGAGTATTAGCTGATATGAGCGAGGTAGACAGCGACCAAATCGCCCAGCGCCGGGCCAAACTCCAAGCGCTCCGGGCGCTCGGCAACCCATTCCCGAACGATTTTCGCCGCGATCGCTGGGCACAGGCCTTGCAGGACGAATTTGCTGGTTTGGAGCCCGAGGCCTTAGCGCAGAGTGAGGTAAAGGTGCGGGTCGCGGGACGCTTGATGGCAAAGCGGGTTATGGGGAAGGCCAGCTTTGCACATATTCATGACGCCACCGGGCGCGTACAACTACGGCTGGAACGCGACCGGCTAGGTGCGGACCGTTATGGCGAATTCAAGAAATTCGACGTCGGTGATACGGTCGGCGTGAGCGGGGAATTGTTTCTGACCAAAACCGGTGAATTGACAGTGCGAGCCGATACGATACGCTTGCTGACCAAAGCGCTGCGGCCGTTGCCGGAGAAATATCATGGCCTGAGCGACCAGGAACTGCGCTACCGGCAACGCTATGTGGATCTGATCATGAATGCTGGCACCCGGGAAACTTTCCGTGTCCGTTCCGCCACCGTGAGTGCCATTCGTGCCTTTATGACAATGCATGAATTCCTCGAAGTGGAAACGCCGATGATGCAAGCCATCCCCGGCGGCGCGGTCGCACGACCGTTCAAAACCCACCACAACGCTCTGGATATGGACCTTTATCTGCGCATCGCACCGGAGCTTTACCTGAAGCGGTTGGTGGTCGGTGGCTTTGAGCGGGTATTCGAGATCAATCGCAATTTCCGCAACGAGGGGATCAGCACGCAACATAATCCCGAATTCACTATGTTGGAGTTTTACCAGGCTTATGCCGATTACCGGGATTTCATGGAATTTTCCGAGGTGCTGCTCAAACAGGTCGCGCAGCAGGTGCTGGGTACCTCTGTGATCGAATATCAAGGCGAGCAGATCGATTTTGGAGGGCCGTTCGCGTGCATGACGATGGACGAGGCGGTATTGCGACATAATCCCGGGCTGACGGCCGACGACCTCAAGCGATTGAGTAGCGTGCGCTGCGCTGCGGAGAAACTCGGAATCGAGGTGATCCCGAGTTACGGTGCCGGCAAAATAAAGGCCGAAATTTTTGATAAAACCGTGGAGGCGAAACTGCAAAATCCGACCTTCATTACCGCTTACCCGGTGGAGGTGTCGCCGTTATCACGCCGCAACGACGACGATCCGAGCATCAGCGATCGATTCGAACTGTTCATTGCGGGGCGTGAGATTGCCAATGGATTTTCCGAACTCAACGACCCCGAGGATCAAGCGGAACGGTTTCGCGAGCAAGCCGCCGCGCATGCGGCGGGTGACGACGAAGCCATGCATTTTGATGCCGATTATGTGCGCGCATTGGAATACGGATTACCGCCGACGGCTGGAGAAGGCATTGGTATCGATCGGTTGGTGATGTTGCTTACCGACAGCCCGTCGATTCGCGACGTGTTGTTGTTTCCGTACATGCGTCCGGAAACGACCGGCGCGTAAACGCGTCGGTCGGCACGCGGACTCTATGACAATACCACTCGAACTATTTATCGGCCTACGCTATACCCGTGCCAAACGGCGCAATCATTTCATTTCGTTTATCTCGGCCACCTCCATGCTCGGTATCGTGCTGGGCGTATGGGCGCTGATAACGGTGTTGTCGATTATGAACGGCTTTGAGAGTGAATTACGCGATCGAATTCTTACCGTGGCGTCGCACGTGACGGTAAGCGGTGGCGATGGGTGGCTAGGCGATTGGCAGCGGGTTGCGCGTCAGGTCGAACAGCATCCACAGGTGACCGCGAGCGCGCCGTTTATTCTCGGCCAAGGCCTCGTTACCAACCGCGGCCGCGTTTCCGGCGCGTTGATTCGTGGGGTAATACCCGAGCAGGAGAAGCATGTCTCGGCGATCTACGAACATCTGGAACAGGGTGAGTTCGAGACGCTCGAAGCGGGGGCGTTTCGCATTGTATTAGGGGACGATCTCGCACGTCGCCTCGGCGTCGCGATGGGTGACAAGGTAGCGGTCGTCGCGCCCCGCGGGCAAGTGACCCCGGCTGGTATGTTGCCGCGTATAAAACGTTTTACTGTGGGTGCGGTGTTTAACCTGGAAATGTACGAGTACGACAGCAGTTTGGCGTTGATTCATATCGATGACGCCGAGACGCTATTCCGCAGCGATGGCCAGGTAAGTGGTATCCGCCTGAAGCTCGAAGATGTGTTTCAAGCGCCAATCGTGAGCCGGCATCTCAAAGAAATATTGCGATTTTCCGTAGTGCGGGATTGGACTCAGGAGCACGCGAATTTTTTTCGTGCATTGCAAATAGAAAAGCGCGTGATGTTTATTATTTTATTTTTGATCGTGGCCGTGGCAGCGTTCAATATCGTCTCTACTTTGGTAATGGTAGTGACCGATAAGCAGTCCGATATCGCGATTCTACGCACCTTGGGTCTTAGCCCCGGCAGCATAATGCAAGTATTTATCGTCCAGGGAACGATAATCGGAGTTATCGGCATTCTGCTAGGCGGCGTACTCGGCGTCATTACGGCGATCAATGTGGAAACCTTGATCCCGGCCATAGAAAATCTACTGGGGACAAAGTTCTTCCCGGACGAGGTTTATATCATCAGCGATTTCCCGGCCGAGATGCATTGGCCTGATGTAGTGAAAATTACGCTCGCGTCATTCGTGATGAGCATTGTTGCGACCATCTATCCGGCTTGGCGGGCCTCCCGAACGCAACCCGCCGATGCGTTGAGGTACGAGTGATGACGGCACCGGTGGTGAGTGGGCGTGGCATCGCCAAGACCTTTCATCAAGGCAAGACGGCGGTGGACGTACTGACGGACGTGAATCTCGAGGTGGCGCGTGGCGAACAGGTGGCAATAGTAGGGGTGTCAGGCAGCGGTAAGAGCACCTTGCTGCATATTCTGGGTGGTTTGGAGTCAGTCAGTGCCGGTCAAGTGGCGGTCGCCGGGCAAGATATCACCGCGTTAAGTGAAACGCAGCGTGGAAATTTGCGTAATCGTAAATTGGGATTCGTCTATCAGTTCCATCATCTCTTGCCCGAATTCACTGCACTGGAAAACGTCGCGATGCCGCTGTGGATACGTCGCGAAAATTCAAACCAGGCGTCCGAGCGCGCGGGCGCGATCTTGGAGCGAGTCGGGCTAGCGCACCGACTCCATCATAAACCCGGTGAACTGTCCGGAGGAGAACGCCAGCGCGCAGCCGTCGCACGGGCCTTAGTAACGGCGCCCGCTTGTGTACTGGCCGACGAACCCACCGGCAACCTGGACCGGCAAAGTGCGGAAGCGGTCTACAGCCTGATGCTGGAACTCAACGCGGAACGGGGCACCAGCCTCGTCGTCGTGACCCACGATTTGGAACTCGCGGCGCGCATGCATCGCGTGGTGCACCTGGAGGATGGCGTCATCTGCTCTACGGGGTGAGCGAGCCGCTGTCGTACACCGTAATATCGCGCACTAGCGTTGTCGCTGCCGCCGTCTACGTTCGCGACGGGCTCGGAAATTCGATAGCACATGCGACCGCCACAGCAGACTGCTCGTCAAATATCCAGCCACAGCGGCGATACTTCCGAGCAACAAACAACCCACCCAAAGTGTGCCGAGGTGTTGCCACAGCCACGCCATAGTAATGGTATCCAGCGGCATTTGGGGTTTATCGAGCAACGCGGCGCCGAGAAGATACGCGGATCCGTATAGTGGCAGCCAGGTAAGTGGGTTGGAGATCCACACCACGACGACCGAAATCGGTAAATTGGCGCGGACTACGATTGCCGCCATCGCTGCGGGGAGCATTTGGAAAGGGACAGGTAAGAACGCACAAAACGCGCCGATCGCTACGCCGCCAGCCACCGAACGGCGATTTAGATGCCAGAGGTTTTCGTCAGTCAGTCGCCCGCCAAATAAGCGCAGCGATGGGTGCCTTGCCAGGTCGTGGCGTGTCGGCAACCAACGTTTTAATCGTTTGCGTGGCATCCAATCTGTGAAATAATAGCGCCGGTAAAGGATTATCGATTATCTACGTTTTGGCAGGAGGCTAAAACATCACCTACCTCGCAATCGGTTTTTGTGCCGGTATTATTCATACGCTATACGGTTCGTCGCTCTCGCTATGGGTCGCAACGGCGCTTTCGTTATGCTTTTTCTATAAGCAGGTACGACGGCGCGCAGCAACGATAACCATTGCGGCTATCGCTGGCTGCGTTTGGTGTGCGTGGACTGTAGCGGATATTCGCGGCCGGGTCTTGCCCGAGAAGCTGGAAGGGCAAACGATTACGGTGAGCGCTACCGTGGTCGAGCGACCGAGTTCGGACGCCGCATCAACTCGCTTCGTGGCCGATGTGATCGAACTCACGGGTGCGCCGCGCGGCTGGTCGTTGCCGGCGCGGATTCGCCTTCGCTGGTACGACCCGACTCGGCTCGTTGGCGTCGGCGAGTCATGGAAATTTACGGTAAGGCTAAAGCGGCCGCACGGAGTTAACAATCCCGGGGCGTTCGACTATGAGGCGTGGATGTTCGGCCGCCGCATTGCGGCGACTGGTTATGTCGTCGACGCGTTCCCACCGACGTATTTGGGATCGGGCCCCACTCGCTACGGTATCCAGCGCTTTCGATCGAACACGGCGCAGTTTATCGAATCGACGCTCGGTGGCTACGACACGGCCGGTTTGATCGTGGCGCTCGCCGTGGGTCACCGCCACGCCGTCACCGATCCAATTTGGCGGGTTCTTCGGGCCACGGGTACGGCTCATCTCATGGCCATTTCCGGGCTTCACATCGGGCTCGTGAGTGGCATGCTTTACTGGCTTGCGGGTGGATTGTGGCGGCGATGCGGGCAAGCTCCGTTGCGGTGGCCGGCCAGTTGTGTCGGGGCATTGAGCGGATTGGTAGGGGCGATCGGCTATGCCGCTCTGGCGGGCTTATCGGTACCGACCCAGCGGGCCGTAGTCATGGTGGCGGTTGTTGTGTCGGCAATACTGCTGCGGAGGCGTTGCCGAGTGCGGGACGGTATTAGCATAGCGATGTTTGTTGTGCTAGTGCTGGACCCCCTAGTAGTAATGTTTGTCGGATTTTGGTTGTCGTTCGGGGCTGTCGCACTGATCGCGGCGGTGTTAGCACGGCGACATCGAATCATCGTGGTTCGGGAAGCGAACTTCAGATCCGAGTCCGACCGGGCGCAGAACACCCCTTGGCGGCGTGTGCTCGATCGTGGCGGACTACGCTTACAGCGCGCCGCGATCGTGCAGTTGTCCCTGGTATGTGGTCTGGCACCATTGTCGCTGTATGCGTTTGGTGAGATGTCGGTGGTGAGTCCACTCGCCAATGCAGCTGCGATTCCGGTCGTTGGGTTCATCGTCGTTCCGCTCTCGCTGCTCGGTGTCGGTGCATTCGCAATTGGTGCGGAAGGTTGCGCCGAGCTCCTGTTCCGCTTGGCGGTCGAGGTGTTGGAGCCGCTGTGGCTGGGAGTTAGTCGTTTAGCCGCCTGGAGCGCGGCCGTATGGACCCAACCGACGTTGCCAGGCTGGGTGCTCGCCATCGGTGCGCTCGGAGTAGTGCTGTGGTTGCTGCCGCGCGGTGCGCCGGCGCGTTGGTTGGCCGCAGTGGCGGTCGCGCTGTTGCTAGTCTGGCCGGTGCCGCGGCCACCCTGGGGTGGAGTCTGGGTGTCGGTATTGGACGTCGGTCAGGGACTTGCGGTGGTCGCTCAAACCCGGCAACGGGTCTTGGTGTTCGATACAGGACCGCGTTTCCGATCGGGTTTAAGCATGGGACACGTTGCGCTCGTGCCCTTTCTACATAGCCAAGGGGTGCGGCGAATCGATCGGCTTGTAGTCAGTCACGATGATAACGATCATATTGGGGGCGTTGATGCGTTGCGCGAGGCGTTTCCGATCGATAAAATTTTGGCAAGCCGGCCTGAGTCGTTAAACGGTGCGCAACCCTGCCGCCGTGGCCAGTACTGGATTTGGCAGGGCGTCAAGTTCGAAATGCTGCACCCCCAAAATCCGAATGCGCTGTCCGGCAACGACGCATCATGTGTATTGCGCATCTCCAATAAACATGGCTCGGTGTTGATACCCGGCGATATTGAAGCCGCGGCCGAATCGGCACTGGTGAGTCACTATGGCCCGAACCTCGCCAGCGACGTGTTGGTGGTACCCCACCATGGTAGCCGTACCTCGTCCACCGAGTCATTTCTACGCGCGGTACGACCCCGAGCTGCCGTGATCAGCGTGGGCTACCGTAATCGATACGGTCATCCCCATGCCGACGTGTTGTCGCGATACCGGCAGGCACAGATTGAGGTGTACAGCACCAGCGACTCCGGCGCGCTGTTTGTGCGCATGGACGGTCGTGGCGAGTCGATCGATGAGCAGCGCCGTCTGAGATCCCGAAACGGCTACCAGAGCGATCGTTGATGGCTGTCTATTCGGAGTTTTGCTAGACTTCGGCGCGGCCAAATAGCCTGTTTGTGCGAGTACTTCACGTCGGCCGAGTACTAGTACACTATCAAGGTGATAGAGTACTAGGAACGCAGTATTTTCTCAGCAATTTGGTCCCGGTTTCGTATGAACTACCGGGACTACGTAAGGGATATCAAAGTGTATGAATTAATTCGATCGGGCGGTTTTTTAATGTGGCCGATTTTGCTGTGTTCACTTGCGGCGTTGACCATCATCATCGAACGGCTATGGACTCTAAAGAAACGGGCCGTCACACCGCACGATCTCACCGAACAGATTCGCCAGCTCATAGAGCGTCAAGACCTTGACGAGGCAAAAATCCAGTGGATTCGGCGCAGCTCACCACTGGGTAGGATTTTGGCGGCTGGGCTCCTGAACATAAACAGCCACCGCATCGTAATGAAGGAAAACATTGAAGAGGCGGGACGGCATGTGGTGCACGATCTGGAACGTAATCTGAACACGCTTGGGACCGTTGCGGCCATTACCCCATTGCTGGGGTTGCTCGGTACCGTGATCGGCATGATTAAAGTATTTTCTGCCATTACGGCGGTCGGCGTGGGCGACCCCAGTGTATTGGCCGGTGGTATTTCGGAAGCGCTGATTACCACAGCGGCCGGACTGTCGGTGGGAATTCCCAGTCTGATTTTTTATCGGTATTTTCGTGGTCGTATTAATGAATTGACCATTAGCATGGAGCAGGAAGCGTTACATGTGATCGAACTGGTTCATGGCCAACGCGTCGACTGATGGAGAAGGGAAGCTGCAATGAGATTTAACCATCGAGACGATGAAGAGTTACAGATCAATCTCACTCCATTGATCGATGTGGTGTTCCTTTTGTTGATATTTTTTATGGTATCGACAACGTTTTCGAAAGAATCGCAGTTTCATATTAAGTTGCCAGAAGCAAGCAACGAACCTACAGAACCGCAAAACAATCTGTTGGAGATTGAAATAAATAGCGAAGGCGATTTCGCGGTCAAAGGCCCTCGCGAACGTGCCGCTAAACGGCTCGTCAATCGAAAGATCGAAACTCTCACTGCAGCCCTGAAAACAGCCGCCGCTGGGGACCGCGATCTCATCGTTGTGATCCGCGCCGACCGTCGCACTCCTCATGAAGCCGTGGTGAACGCGATGGACATGTCTCGCCGGCTCGGCTACTTGAATATCACGTTTTCGACGCGAGAGCGATCGGCGCCGACCGGCAATCAGTGAACCCCGCGAAGCACGATGCCGATGGCGCTGCCATTTACCGGCGGCTGTTGACGTATGCGTGGCCGTATAAATGGGTGTTTGTATTGGCCGTGGTCGGCATGATTTGTGCTGCACTGGCCGAAACCTCTTTTGTAGCGCTACAGAAACCGCTTATGGATCGGGGTTTCGTCGCGCGCGATGAAGCATTTATCCGCTATATACCACTCCTCTGGATCGGTATATTCCTGACCCGCGGAATTTCCGAATTCACCGATACCTATTGTATGCAATGGCTCGGTCGGCGAATTATTTTGGATCTTCGTAAGCATATGTTCCACCGTTTCACGCGCATGCCGGCTCGGTTTTACGACGAAAATTCCTCTGCGAGTTTGGTATCGAAACTTATCTATGATGTCGAACAGGTGTTGGGTGCAAGCACCACGGCGCTACGTATCCTAATCCGCGACACCTTGCTTGCTGTCGCACTGCTGAGCTGGATGCTGCATTTGAATGTGCGTCTGACCCTGGTATTTCTGGTAATAGCACCGATCGTTGCGTGGCTGGTTAGTATCGCCAACAAACGTTTTCGTACGACCAGTCAGCGGATTCAAACCACAATGGGTGGTATCGCACATGTCGCTAAAGAAGCATTTCAAAGCCATCGCATCGTAAAGTCATTCGGTGGGCATGATTATGAAATGGCGGCGTTTCAGCGCGAGAACAATAGAAATCGACAGCAGGCAATGAAGCGGGCTGCGATAAGCGCGGCCAGTGTTCCGATCATCATGCAAATTGTCGGTATCGCGATTGCTTTCATCATATATATCGCGACCTCGCAAACCGGATCGAATGTCGTATCACCGGGGACGTTTGTATCTTATTTGACCGCGATGTTGATGTTGATGGCACCCATCAAGCGTATCGCCAAAGTTAATGTCATGATCCAAACCGGTATCGCGGCAGCGCATAGCGTGTTCCATGTTCTGGACGAACCGATCGAGACCGATCACGGAACGAAATCCGTAGGCCGACTAACCGGTAGCATCGAATTTAACAACGTCGGTTTCGGTTACAATGAACAGCGCGGGGAAATACTGCAGGATGTGTCGTTTCGGGTCGAGGCAGGTCAAACGATAGCACTGGTGGGTTCATCGGGGAGCGGAAAATCCACTACCGTGGCGCTGTTGTTGCGATTTTACCGCCCGCAAACCGGTGAAATTAGCGTCGATGGCGTGCCTATTGAATCGGTGCAATTGGAGGCCTATCGCAAAAACATCTCGCTGGTAACCCAAGAGACTACGTTGTTCGACGATACCATTCGCAATAATATTTGTTACGGCAGTGGCGACGATGTGACCGCAGAGAGCATAAATGCCGCTGCCAAGGCCGCCCACGTATTGGATTTTTCGGAACAGCTACCGGACGGACTGGATACTCGCATCGGCGAACAGGGTAGTCGATTGTCGGGCGGGCAGCGTCAACGTATCGCGATTGCACGTGCGCTGTTCAAAGACGCTCCGATTTTGGTACTGGACGAAGCGACCTCAGCGCTGGACTCGGAGTCGGAGAGGTTGGTTCAAGTAGCGGGAAAACGATTGATGCAGGGTCGTACCACGCTGGTCATCGCGCATCGCCTATCGACAATCGAACATGCCGATAAGATCCTTGTTTTCGATAGAGGGCGAATCGTTGAAATCGGTACTCATGCGGAGCTGATTGAACGGCAAGGGGTATATGCGGTGTTGCAACGCGCCCACGCACATTCGCCGTCGCCGATCACTTAAGCCGTGCCACATCTACGAAGGGTCACGCGTGCGCTGGCTTGAAACGCATTGGTACAAGCGTTCGGCGGTTAGCTTCACATTATGGCCGCTGAGCATTATGTATCGTGCGCTCGTGGCGCTACGTAGCCGCAGTTACCGAAGTGGCTTACGATCCCAATACACGCCGCCCGTGCCGGTTATTGTTATCGGTAACATCACCGTGGGCGGTACCGGCAAGACACCGCTTGTATTGTGGACGTTGCAGTGGTTACAAGCCAGCGGTTGGCGTCCGGGAGCCATAAGCCGAGGCTACGGTGCGGCGGTCGGTGCAAAACCGGTTGCGGTAAATGCCGAAAGCAATCCCTACGAGGTGGGAGACGAGCCGGTGTTATTGGCGCGGCGTTCGGGGTGCCCTGTCGTGGTCTGTACAAAGCGTGCCGAAGCGGCCCGGTTCATCATTGATCACGATAATTGTGACATAATCGTCAGCGACGACGGCTTACAGCACTTGGCGCTTGGACGATCCTTTGAGGTGGTAGTGATCGATGGGCAGCGGCGGTTTGGTAATGGTTTCTGTATCCCGGCGGGGCCATTACGCGAACCACTAGCGCGCTTGCAGTCGGTCACATTGCGAGTGTGTAACGGCACTCCGAATGCAGGCGAGGTACCGATGTGCCTCGTTCCAGATAAGTTGCTCAGTGTCAGCAGCGGTGAAGCGTGTAGCGAGAATGAATTATTTACGCTGAAAGCCGCGCATTGCGAGGCCGTTGCAGGTGTCGGTAATCCCAATGCATTTTTTACATCGCTTCGTACTTTGGGCATTACGATCACTGAGCACGTATTTGCAGATCATCACCGCTATACGTCACACGATCTCGAGCGAATTGGAGCCGGCCAACGGCCGATAATCATGACCGAGAAAGATGCGGTCAAGTGCCGGCAGTTCGGCTATTCCGATTGTTGGTATCTGCCGGTTACGGCAGAGCCAGGACCCGAATACGAGAACGCTTTACGGTGCCACCCACGGCTCGTAGAGCCGCCCCGTCCAATCTCCGGGCCTGGTGCGACACAATGACAGATTGTACGTTTCACGTAATTATCCCGGCGCGCTATGCATCGGTGCGACTGCCCGGTAAACCGCTTATCACGCTGGCGGGACGGCCACTGATTCAACACGTGTACGAACGTGCTGTACAGAGCGGGTCGGCCAGCGTAACCGTCGCCACGGACGATGGGCGTATTCGCGACGCCGTTGTTGGATTCGGCGGCGTGGCATCGATGACCGATAGTGCACACCGATCCGGTACCGATCGGGTCGCGGAGGCGGCGCGACAATTGAAACTCGCAGACGACGCCATCGTGGTCAATCTGCAAGGCGACGAACCGTTAATACCGCCGACGCTCATCGAGCAGGTCGCGCGTTGTTTGCAGGAGGACGTCGCGGCGCAGATAGCGACGACGTATACCCCAATCACCGACTCGCAGTCATGGGCCGATAATGCGGTCTGCAAGGTGGTAGGGAACCGGCGCGGCCACGCTTTGTACTTTTCGCGTGCGGCGATTCCTGCGATCCATGTCGCGGCCGGGCGGGACGCCGGCAAGGCAGGCCTAGTCGCGCGCCATATTGGCATCTATGCTTATCGAATGAATTATCTGCAAACCTTCGCTTCGCGACCGGTTTGTCCACTAGAGGAAGTTGAATGCCTCGAGCAATTGCGCGCGTTGTGGTATGGCGATGCGATCGCGCTGTGTGAGGCCACTGAGATTCCCGGCCCCGGTGTCGATACCACTGAAGACCTGGAGCAGGTAACACGCCAATTGGCGAGTTAACCTGGTATCGGTATCGGTACTCGAAAGGGCACGTTAGGAAAATATTGAGATGCATAAAGTCTTGTTTGTATGTTTAGGAAATATTTGTCGCTCGCCGACAGCCGAAGGCGTATTTCGTAACCTGTTGGCCGATCAGCAACTGGCGGACCGGGTCGAGGTCGATTCGGCCGGAACCCACGCCTACCATGTCGGTCAGCCTCCGGATCCGCGTGCACAGGCAGCGGCTGCTCGTCGCGGCATCGATATCTCCGCATTACGCGGCCGTCAGGCGGAAGCGAGCGATCTACAGGTATTTGATTATGTCGTTGCGATGGATCGGCAGAACCAAGAAGCTTTACTCGCAATTAGCACGGCCGAAACTCGAAATAAGGTGCGGTTGTTTATGGAATTCACCGACCGTTACCCCGACACCGAAGTACCGGATCCCTATTACGGCGGCGGTAGGAGATTCGATCAAGTCATCGATATGATCGAGGCGGCGTCGCTGGGGTTATTGCAGGAAATCCGCGAGCGTTTGTAGTGGGTGAACTTTACATCGATGTTTCCATCGCCGATCAGTCGCTAACGGTATACAACTCGAACGGATCACCGCGCTGTCATTACCGCGTGTCGACCGCTCGTAACGGTGCCGGGGAACGTCGTGATAGTGAGCGAACGCCACGTGGCCGACATCAGGTCCGCGCGAAGATCGGCACTGGTTGTATCGCCAATACCGTTTTTCGTGGCCGGAGACCGAGCGGCGAGCTGTACAGTCCGGAATTAAAACGTCGCTTTCCGCAACGGGATTGGATATTGACGCGAATAATGTGGCTAAGCGGGCTGGAACCGGGTCACAACCGGCTCGGCCTCGTGGACACGATGCGTCGTTACATTTATATCCATGGGGCACCCGACGAAGATCGCATCGGCGAACCCAGCTCGCACGGTTGCATCAAGATGCGTAACATCGATGTCATTGCACTGTTTGACCAAATACCCGTGGGTACGATCGTGACAATACTTGAGGAGTGATGAGTAGCGACGCGCTGGGCCCGGTCATGGTGGATATCGGCGGCGTGGAGCTGTCGCAAGACGATCGGTGGCGGTTATGTGCCGCCAATACCGGGGGTGTGATCCTGTTTGCGCGTAATTTCGCGTCGGCGTCGCAATTGAAGGCACTCGTACGCGAGCTGCATGGTTTGCGAACACCGTCTTTGATCGTGGCTATCGATCAGGAAGGAGGGCGCGTGCAACGTCTGCGTAATGGCTTCACGCCGTTGCCGGCGGCGGCTCAGATCGGGGCCGTTTATGACGATGACGCCGAACGTGGTATCGCGATGGCCGAAGCATCGGGATGGGTCATGGCCACCGAGTTGGTAGAAGTCGGCATCGACGTGAGTTTCGCCCCGGTGTTGGATTGCGCCGCGGTGATGAGCGACGTCATTGGCGATCGCGCTTTCCATTGTAAAGCCGAAGGCGTCGCGCATTTGGCGGAAGCCTATATGCGCGGTATGCATCGTGCGGGTATGCCCGCGGTGGGAAAGCATTTTCCGGGGCACGGCGGCGTTGCCGCGGACTCGCACATCGAGCTGCCGGTGGATGACCGCATAATCAGTCAAATCGAAATTGCCGACTTAGTGCCGTATCGGCGGCTTATCGACGCCGGTCTCGATGCGGTGATGACGGCACATGTCTGCTATCGGCACGTCGATCGCCTTATTCCGACCTATTCGGCATTTTGGCTCGGCAAAATTTTGCGGGATACGATGGGATTCGACGGGGTAATATTCAGCGATGATTTGAGTATGCACGGCGCGAGTCGGGACGGCGGACCGGCGGCTCGGGTACAAGCGGCACTGTCGGCTGGCTGCGACATGGCACTACTGTGTAACGATTCCGAGGCAGCCGATGTCGTGCTGACTGGCGATGAACTCTGTTCCGCGCCGGAATCGGTGCCGCGCTTGCACGCTCTGGTGCCGCGCGCCCGACAACGACGCTGCTCCGCAACAACGCAATCGAAGTGGGATAGGGCGCGTGAGTTGATATCGGCGCTTAGCGCTTAATTCTAATCGCCAGGCTATTCGGCGCGTTCGACGTAGTCGCCGGTCTCAGTGTTGACTTTAATCCTGTCACCAATATTGATAAATGTGGGCACCGATACACGGATACCGGTTTCCAATTCGGCGGGTTTGTTGGAGCCCGATGCGGTTTGACCTTTGATGACACCCTCGGTATCGACAACTTCCAGCACGACGTTGTCTGGAAGCTCCACACCGATCGGATCGGAATTATGAAAATTGATTTGTACATCAGTATTTGGCAATAGAAACCCGGAAACCGTTGCGAGGTCATCCGCTGCGATTGAAATCTGTTCGTAAGTTTCCGAGTCCATGAACACTAATTGATCGCCGTCTGCGTATAGATACTGCATTTTCCGTGGCTCGACACGGGCTTTTTCGATTTTGTCCTCCGAGCGAAAACGGTCGTTGCGTTTCGTGCCGTTGGTAATTTCCTTCATTTCGAGTTGCACAAATGCGCCACCCTTGCCGGGCTTTACGTGATTCTTCTTCAAAATTCGCCACAACTTGCCTTGATATTCAATTAAGTTGCCGATTTTTATGTCAAACGCAGAGACTTTCATTCGCTCGTCGTCACTATTGTCAGTTGCGAGAAGGCGATTCTATGGGCTGCCCCGATTAGCAGCAAGCGCGACCGATCGTGCAGCCGCGACGATCTGCTGCACCTGGACGCAAAATCCACGCTAATATACCCACCAATATGCCGCCATCGACTTCCAAAAGTAGCACACGCCCGGGGCGGAGATTCGATCCGCAGTGTCGGGACTGCCAACGCCTCGTAGCGTTCCGCGAAGAGGTCCAAAAACAGCACCCAAAATATCACTGCCGACCGGTGCGGCCATTCGGCGAGCCCGGCGCGCATTTGTTGGTTGTAGGGTTGGCGCCCGGGAAGCACGGCGCTAACGCGACCGGACGGCCATTTACCGGTGACTTTGCCGGAAAGTTGCTATACGCCACGTTGCATCGGTTTGGTTTTGCCAGCAAACCCGTCGCCGCGCACGCGCGCGACGGGTTACGGCTAATCGGCTGCCGCGTAACCAACGCCGTCAAGTGTCTACCTCCGGATAACAAGCCGGTGGGCGCGGAGATTGCTACTTGCAACTCGTACTTGCGTTCCGAACTCAGCGAATTGCCCGACGACAATGTCATACTGGCGCTGGGTACGATCGCCCACAACGCAGTATTGCGCGCACTGACGCTTCCGTTGTCGGCATACCGCTTCCAGCATGGAACACTACACAAACTCTCAACGCGATATAGATTGCTGGATAGTTATCACTGCAGTCGCTATAACACGCAGACACGCCGTTTGACGCCCGCAATGTTTGAGGATGTGTTGCGTCGCGCACGCGCGATGCTGAGCCAATGAGCCAAGCCTCTACAGAGTTCGAGTTTGCTCAGCTCCTAAAGAACCTGTCAGGTGCGCCGGGTGTTTACGTGATGACGGATCAGGAGGGGCGTTACTTGTATGTGGGCAAAGCCCGCAACCTAAAAAAAAGAGTCGCAAGCTACTTCCGCGAAACGGGTCTGTCCCCCAAGACTACCGCGATGATGTCGCACGTTGCAGATATCCAGACTATCGTGACCCATACCGAGAGCGAAGCATTGCTGCTCGAAAACAATCTCATAAAATCCGAGCGGCCACGCTATAACATTGTTTTCCGGGACGACAAAAGTTACCCGTATATTTATTTGTCCACGAACCACCCGTTTCCACGACTGTCATTCTATCGGGGTGCGCGCAGCGAAGCAGGGCGCTACTTTGGCCCTTACCCTAGCGCCGCGGCGGTGCGGGAAACATTAGCCCACATGCAGAAGGTGTTTCCGATTCGCCAATGTGAGGATACTTTTTTCCGGCATCGCTCGCGGCCTTGTCTGCAATATCAGATCAATCGATGTTCGGCGCCGTGTGTCGGTTTTATCGACGAACCGCGGTATCGCGAAGACGTGAGTCAAGCGGTGCTGTTTTTAGAGGGCCGTGACCACACTTTGAATGAGCATCTCGCAGGGTTGATGGAGACGGCGGCGGCGGATCTCGACTTCGAAACCGCCGCACGCTACCGTGATCGAATCGCCGCACTACAGCGGGTGCAGGAGCAACAGTACGTGGATCGGCAGCGTGGTGACGTCGATATCGTTGCCCTCGCAATGGCCGGTGGAGAAGCCTGTGTGGAGATTTGTTTTATACGCGGCGGTCGTAATCTCGGTGCGAAACATTTGTTTCCTGCGATGTCCTTGGAAACCACTGAGGTGCAGGCATTACAGGCATTTTTGCCGCAGTATTACTTAGGCAAATCGATTCCGCCCGAAATTCTGATAAGTCATCGATTACCGCAGGTCGCACTGTTGGAGGAAGTGTTTTCGGACCAATCGGATCGTAAAGTACAATTCAAGGTGGGAAGCCGGGGCGTAAGGCGGCGTTGGCTGCAAATGGCTCAATTCAATGCCGATGATGCATTACGGCGCCGAATTGCCGATCGTGCATCATTGGCGCGTCGCTTTGAGGCGTTACGGGACGAACTTGAGATCGATGCGGTGCCGGCGCGAATCGAGTGTTTCGACACGAGTCACACAGCGGGCGAAGCGACGGTGGCATCTTGTGTCGTATTTGATATGAATGGTGCGGTAAAGTCGGACTACCGGCGCTTCAACATCAATGGTATCGCGGCCGGAGACGACTACTCGGCATTAAGCCAGGCATTGACACGGCGCTATAAGCGATTAAAGGAAGGACAAGGGAAAATGCCGGATTTGTTGTTGATAGATGGTGGTAAGGGACAACTCGGCGTGGCGCGGACGGTTTTGACGGAACTGCAAATCGAGGCTCTGAAGGTCGTGGCCGTGGCCAAGGGACGTAGCCGTAAACCCGGATTTGAACGACTGTTCATCGATGACCTCCGGCGCGCACGTACACTGCCGTCGACATCGCCGGCTTTGCATCTGATCCAACAAATCCGTGATGAGGCCCACCGCTTCGCGATTACCGGCCATCGCCAGCGTCGCGGCAAGGCCCGGGTCACGTCACGACTGAACGAGATTCCCGGTATTGGCGATAAACGCCGGCAGGCATTGCTCCGACAACTCGGTGGTTTGCGCGAGGTGGCTCGCGCCGGGGTCGACGATCTACTTAAGGTGCCCGGGATCAGTCCGGTCCTGGCGCGGCGCATTTATGCGGTGTTTCATGATGCGGAGCATTAATCCATGCCGCTAAACGTCCCAAATATTTTGACCCTAATTCGTATCGTGCTGATACCGGTGTTGGTAGGCGTATACCTGACTCCTATCGACGCTGTGAACGTCATTGTGACGGCGATCTTTATCACCGCCGCCGTGACGGACTGGCTCGATGGGTTTCTTGCCCGGAGGCTTAATCAGTATTCTGCATTCGGCGCGTTTCTGGATCCGGTTGCCGACAAACTCATTGTCGCAACGGCGCTGGTGCTGCTCGCGACTGACCCTTGGATAATGGAGCACGTAATCCACCGCAGCGTGTTCGCGATTGCGACCACGATCATAATCGGCCGGGAAATTGCGATATCGGCGCTGCGGGAGTGGATGGCCGAGATCGGGAAGCGCGCCAGTGTCGCGGTAACGGTCGTAAGCAAATTTAAGACGGTCATGCAAATGGTGGCAATCGGGATGTTGCTGTATCGTGAGGAATATCTCGGGATTCCGATGTTTACGGTGGGTGAGTGGCTGCTTTACCTGGCGGCCGGGTTAACCGCGTGGACGATGTTCGTGTATTTGCGCGCGGCCTGGCCGAGTTTAACCGGCCGAGATAATTAGCAGGTGCCGCTCCCCGCCCTTACTTGACAGCCAAGCCACCGGCCTTACAATGGCGTCCCCGCGCGGGAATAGCTCAGTTGGTAGAGCACAACCTTGCCAAGGTTGGGGTCGCGAGTTCGAGTCTCGTTTCCCGCTCCAAATAGTCAGGGGGTTGCGTGTTGGCATACGTGGCGGCTAACACGCTACCAACACGCTGCTTCGCGATCTCCTTTCGAAGGCGACGGCTGAGGCGTGGTTGGAGTTCCCGGAAGTACTCGTCAATTGCGCCGCCGCATCCCCTAGATAGTCGGGTGCGTAGTGTGCGTAAATCTCCGTAGTCTTGTGCTCGGATCTGTGGCCGAGCATGCCGGACACCTCCCAAGGGGGTCTTCGCATTATCTAAGTTCCGTAGCCACGCTCAACCCGCATCGTCATTTGCTGTGGATGGACGCACGAATGCCGCCAAGCGCAGGGATGCGTGAGAGTGGCCATCTATCGCATTGCCGTGGGACAAAGCCAAGGACGCGAGGTATTAACGCTGCAAACCTTGCCTGCTTGCGATGCCGACGACCCGTTCACCGACACGGTAGGTACGGTGGCCGGCGCTGATCGTAGCCC
>CAXMMZ010000154.1:0-2510 GCA_964194565.1 Arenicellales bacterium | reverse complement strand
CGCCCTGAACCGGTTCGCCTCACGTTCGGCAATTTGATCGAAATCACGATCGAGATTCAACACAGCAACGGATGTGGCGAGGCCGATCAACAGCAACACCACCATCATTTCCAGTAATGAAAAGCCGCGATCACATCGGTTATGCGCCCAACGGCAATTGCTTGCAAGCATCGCGGTAATTCCTAGTAACGAACGCGCTATCGGCCGTCGATGTTCCAATTGCTGATGTCCGCAGCAACGTCCTCGCCACCCAATCGGGCGTCTGAACCAAATGACCAGAGATCGAACTCCATCTTGTCACCGGGCGACAAATATTGATATTCATTACCCCACGGGTCGGCCGGCAAGCGTTCAATATAACCACCCCTTTTCCAGTTTTTGGCGACCGGTTCGCCGTCCGGGGCGCTCATCAGTGCCTCGAGCCCTTGCTGGGTCGACGGATAGTTGAAGTTGTCGAGTTTATAAAGCTTCAATGCGCTCGAAAGCGTGCGAATATCGCTCTTGGCTTTGGCGATACCGGCATCGTCTAGACGCCCCAACACGCGCGGCAAGACCAGTGCTGCAAGCATACCGATAATAACCACCACCACCATTATTTCTATTAGTGTAAATCCGCGTTGCCGCATTACCCGTATCCTCATTTAATCAGTTCGTTGAGGTCGAAGATCGGTAATAGTATTGCCAAGACGATCGTAAATACCATTCCGCCCATTAACAGAATCATAAGGGGTTCGAACATTCCCACCAACATTGTGAGCCGAGATTCCAACTCGCGCTCCATGGCCTGTGCGGATTTATCTAACATCGGTGCCAACCGTCCGCTGGCCTCGCCGCTCGCGACCATTTGCGTCAATAACGGCGGAAATCGCCCGCTTTTACCGATGGCCCGACTCAGACTCGCACCTTCAGTTACCTCTTCGGTGGCACGTTCCAGGGCACGGCGCATGACTCGGTTTCCTAATACATTGGTACTGGCGCGCATTGCGGCCAGCAACGGCACCCCGCTGCCCACCATAATGGCGAGCGTACGCGCCATTCGCGACGCATTAATACCGCGCGCGAGCTGGCGCAGGCCTGGAGTCATGAGAAACGTCTTATGCAATGCGTATTTCGGCCCCGGCCGCCGAAACAGCGCGATACCAATGAGCAGCGACGACAGCCCAATCCCAGCCGCCCATAATCCATACTGGCGGACCGCGTCGCTGAGCACGATGAGCGCCCGTGTCAGCACTGGCAACGTCTGTCCGGTATCGGTAAACACTTGGACTACTTGCGGTACGACATAGGTCACCAAACCGGCGACGATGGCGATCGCGACGACGGTAAGGATTATCGGATAAACCAGCGCCGTAGTAATGCGTTGCCGCAGGCTATGACTGGCCTCAGTATAATCCGCCAGACGCTCCAAGACTTCCGCGAGTCGGCCGGTCTGTTCACCAGCCGCAACGGATGCGATATAGAGTTCTGAGAACGATCTCGGAAACGATCGCAACGCTATCGCCAACGATTGCCCTTCCATCACTAACGATTGTATGCCGGTCAGAGTTGCCTTGGTATGGTGATTTTCCGATTGTTCGATGAGCCCGTGTAGTGTTTCTTCCACGGTAAGTCGAGACCCCAATAGCGTCGCAAATTGACGCGTGATTACTGCCAGTTCGGTGGTACCAATACGGCGCCGGCTTTCGATGCGTACCCCGGTCGTCGCCTCCTCGCGCAGCACCGACAACGGTACCAAACCCTGCTCTCGAAGTTGCTGGCGGATCTGCCGCGCGGTGTCGCCTGTTGCGACGCCTTTTCGGGTGCGGCCACGTTGATCGAGGGCTTGGTATTCGAATGCGCCCAATCTGATTCACCCTGACTGAGCCTTAGGACTCGGTCGTGACCCGCAGTACTTCGTCCAGGCTCGTGACTCCCTGCCGTACCTTTTTGAGTCCATTTTCGAGGATGCCCTGAGAATCTCGGCGGGCGTATTCCAACATCGCGGCTTCGCTGTGGTTATCATGAATCATGCTTCGCAAGCTGTCATCCACGATGATCAATTCGTAGATGCCGGTACGGCCGCGATAGCCGGTATATTCACAGTGATTACATCCCTTTGGACGATAGAGTTCGATCCCATCGGTGGCGCTCGCTCCGATTAATTGCAACTGTGCCGCATCCGGCGTAAACGGTTCGCGGCAGTGTTGACACAACTGGCGTACCAGACGTTGGGCCAGTACGCCCAGCAGACTCGATGCGATCAAAAACGTGCCGATTCCCATATCGACAAGGCGGGTTATGGCTCCGATCGCTGAATTCGTATGTAAAGTTGTGAGCACCAGGTGCCCGGTAAGACTGGCTTGTACCGCGATTTCTGCGGTTTCAAGATCGCGAATTTCGCCTACCAGCACCACATCCGGATCTTGGCGCAAAATCGAACGCAAGCCGTTGGCGAAGGTAAGATCGATCTTCGAGTGGACTTGAGTCTGCCCGACTCCGTCAAGGTCATACTCGATCGGATCTTCGATGGT
>CAXMMZ010000153.1:0-3765 GCA_964194565.1 Arenicellales bacterium | reverse complement strand
ATAACAAGCGCCCACGTTGACTACACGCCCATCGCATACCTGTTGCAAATGAGTCGAAGTGTCTCCTAAATCAGAGCGCTGTATGTCTGAAATGCATTGACGACGTACAAAAGGAAAACAGCGATATATAAGTAATTCGCTAAATCAATAGGTTAGGAGATATCCAAAGCAAGTAAGTATGTGCGTTTCCGCCTGTGAAATTTTTTTAGCTCGGCGGTAAATTCGCGGCGCCGGTAGGTCGGATAGAGCACCAGGGAAGGCCGCTGTTAGGAATTCGTCGCAAGCACAATGGCATAACCGCGGCACTGCCGCTCATCACTGCATCACAAACGGGTCGGCAATGGGGTCGGGCGAGGTGTTGATCCAAACGGTTTTCGGGCGGGTGTAGTCGTAGATCGCATCCATGCCTGACTCTCTTCCGAAACCGCTCTCTTTATAACCGCCAAAAGGAGCTAACGGCGACACCATGCGGTAGGTGTTGACCCAGACGATGCCACTGCGCAGGGCCTTGGTTACCCGCAATGCTTTACCGATGTCGCGGGTGAACACGCCGGCGGCGAGTCCGAAGCGTGTGTCGTTGGCAAGTTGGATGGCTTCCTGTTCGTCTTTGAATGTCAATACGCTCACGACGGGACCGAACAGCTCGCGTTGTACTATGCCGATATCTTGATTCGGGCAATCGACAATCGTCGGCTCGTAATACCAGCCGTCGCCGAGTGCGTCGGGTTGTCGGCCGCCGTGTACCAGCGTGGCACCGTTGGCGGTCGCGTCGGCGACGGTATCCCGAATGTTGCTGAGCTGGGCGCGGGTCGCAAGCGGGCCCATTTGACTGTCATCAGCAAGTGGATCGCCGATGCGAATTTGAGCGGCGCGACTCGCGATTCGTTCCAGCAATTGATCGTGTACACGCTCGTGCAGAAACAAACGCGACCCGGCCACGCAACTTTGACCGCTCGCGCTGAATATACTCAGCAGCACACCGTTGCTGGCGCTGTCGAGATCGGCGTCGTCAAAGATCAAGACCGGAGACTTTCCGCCCAGCTCCAACGACACCTGGGCAAAGTTTTCGGCGGCGTTGCGCATGATATGCCGTGCTGTCTCGGGCCCGCCGGTGAAGCTGATCCGGTCTACCAGTGGGTGCGAAGTAAGGGTTCTGCCGCACGGGTCGCCAAACCCCGTTACAACATTAAACACTCCCGGCGGAAAACCGGCTTCCTCGAATACCTTCGCAAACTCCAATAGCGGCGCCGAGGCATGCTCGGATGCTTTGAGTACGACCGTGTTGCCGGCCGCCAAGGCCGGGCCGATCTTTACCGCGACGAGAAACAATTGCGAATTCCACGGTACCACGGCGGCCACCACGCCAAGTGGTTCGCGCACCGTCATCGTCCACATATTGGGTTTGTCGATGGGCAATGTATGGCCGTGGACCTTGTCCGCCAGGCCCGCGTAGTAATGAAAAAAATCGGCGATGTAACGTGCCTGCCACCGAGTCTCTTTTAGCAGTTTTCCGGTGTCGGTGGTTTCGGCGAGCCCAAGTTCCTCGGAGTGTTCTGCCAGCACGTCGCCTAAGCGGCGCAACAATTTGCCGCGCTCGGTAGCGGTCATTGTAGCCCACGGGCCTTCGGTAAACGCGCGGTGCGCGGCGCGTACTGCACGGTCGACGTCATCGCTGGTGGCTTCAGGGATAACAGCCCACGACGCGCCAGTCGCGGGATTTATACTTTCGAACGTCTTACCGCTTTTGGCATCGGCCCAATCGCCGTCGATATACATTTTATAAGATTTCAATTCTGGCATGTTGGCCGACATTTTTGAGCTCCTAGGATCGGGGGAAATCTGGTCATGGTTTGTAGGCGATGCATTCGATTTCAACTTTGATGTCCACTAAAAAATCACACACCAGCGCCGAGCGTGCCGGCGGGTCATTCGGAAAATACTCACCGTAGACGCTATTAAAGCCGGGAAAGTCGTCACGGCTTTTTAACCATACCGTCGATTTTACGACATCGGTCAGTTTGCACCCGGCCTCGCCAAGTGTTTCACCGATCGCATCTAAGCAGGCGCGCGTTTGCTCCTCGATACTGCCGGTCGTCCACGGCGCGCCGTCTTGCATCGGTATCTGTCCGGTCAAAAACACCAGATCGCCGGCCCGCACCGCCTTCGATAACGACAATTGTCGACCATTGATAGTCAACGGTCCGCCAATGATTTGTTTTTTCATGGATGCTGGTTCGGCACTTGGTTCGGGTTGGTGACTGCTGCGAATGTGTTTATCATACTTTTACTTGTGGCGCGAAGTCGGCGGTTGCCACAATGATTTGGCGGCAGCCGCGGGGCGGCCTCGAATGAATGCAATAACGGGCTGAAACTTGGTAACCAACACTACTTATGCGCCGGATGGTACCGGCTATGATCTGAGCGGTCCGGCACAGGCGCCGGTGGTCGTACTGGCCCACGGTGTGGGCTTGGATCGCCACATGTGGGACCTGCAAGTCGAGGCATTGACCCCAACCCATCGCGTGCTGCGCTACGATATGTGGGGTCACGGCGCGTCACCGGTGCGGCCCGGAGCGGTCAGCATCTACGATTTCAGCAGTCAGCTGCGCGTGCTGCTGGAGCATCTCGCATTCGACCGTGTTGCGTTGGTGGGATTCTCCATGGGAGGTGTGATGGCGCAGCGTTTCGTCGCGGATTACCCGGATACGGTGACGCGGCTAGTGCTAATGAGCACCGTCTACCGTCGCGATGAGGAGGAACTCCGCGGCGTACGAAAGCGCTTGCAAATGACAATCGAACAGGGAGTCGCGGCGACGGCAGACGCGGCTATCGAACGTTGGTTTCCGGTCGATTACGGCGCTGCGCACCCGGAAGTACTGGATGCCATTCGCCGGCGGCTGCTTAGCAATGACCCGCAGGGTTACGCTGATGCGTATCGTGTTTTCGTGAATGCCGATGACGATATCGGGGACGCATTGCGGTCCGTGACCTGCCCGGCGCTGGTTATTACCGGGGCCGACGATGTCGGTTCGACGCCGGTGATAGCGCAGCGCATGGCGGCCGATCTCGCTGACGCGCAGATCGTGATTCTAGAGGGATTGCGACATATGGCACCCGTCGAAGACCCGGCGCGGGTCAATGCCGTGCTGCTTGAATTTCTGGTGGAGCGGTGAACTACCCCGCCACGAGTTCCTCAATCATGCCGGGAATCTTCTCGGTGGATAATATGTACCCTGCCGCGTCTGACGCCTCGCAGCCCTTGGCATATAATATTCCGGGTGCGATTCTTGGCGCTGGGAAATCGTCGGGTAAACGCGATCGCGAATGGCTTTTAAGCCCCGCGCGCCATCGCTTCCCGTGCCTGTCAGCAACGCACCGACCAACCGCGTCGACCAATTCTCCATCGAGGTTGTGAACAGACGATTTACCGAAGGGCAGTAGGCACCAGCCCTCGGCTCCGAGGGGTAGGCCGATAGGGACGACTACCTGAGTAAGCCGTTTACGGTCGAGCAGCTCTCAACGGTGCTGGGGCGCTGGATCCGGACGTAACCTGCCAACCGAACTGCATTAACCTCCGAATACTCGATTCGCCGGATTTCGAGTTCACGCTAACCGGCCTTGATGTCGCCGGTGCGGATTACGCCGGAGGTACGTCGAGCGAGACCCGTTCGTAAGTCGAGGTGCGGTCAACAAATCCGGTAGGTAGTACGGATCGCGAGTCGGCATCGTGGCTCGTGATTTCGAAACGGTGCGGCGGTTGAAACG
>CAXMMZ010000152.1:0-8709 GCA_964194565.1 Arenicellales bacterium | reverse complement strand
GTGGAATCGAAGTCGGTGGAAATGAATCAGCGTCTATGGCGGTGAAGGTTGGCCCCTCTGATGACGAAAAGTTGTGAACCCGGTCAGGTCCGGAAGGAAGCAGCCGCAGCAGCCGAATCGGGTATCAGGGTCAGGCTGGCCGGATCCGCCACCCGCCGCGGGCCGGGCGGGCAGATGTTGAGCGAACAAGATCTCGAGTGGCTACCGTTGCAACGTAAAGTTAGGGAACCTCTGCAAAAGTCATGACCGATCAACTTGGGTCCAAAATAATCAATCTCGGCGTTGCGAAACTTAGCAATAGCTGGGCTATTACTTACGTTCCGCGCCTTGATCTTGATCATTTTGAATCCCAACTTGATTCGCCCAGACTTATGCAGAGGTTCCTTAGATGAGCTACCAAGCACTGGCAAGAAAATGGCGGCCGCGCGCGTTCGCGGATGTCGTCGGGCAAGACTATGTTGTGACTGCGCTCAGCAACGCGCTGGACAGCGACCGCGTGCACCATGCGTATCTGTTTTCCGGTACGCGCGGAGTGGGAAAGACCACGCTGGCGCGAATTTTTGCGAAAGCGTTGAATTGTGAGCGCGGTGTGAGTGCGACGCCGTGTGCCGAGTGTGTGGCCTGTATCGGTATAGACGAAGGCCGTTTCATTGACCTTATCGAAGTGGATGCGGCGTCCCGCACCAAGGTGGACGATACTCGGGAATTACTCGACAACGTGCAGTATGCGCCCACTAACGGCCGTTACAAAGTGTACCTGATCGACGAAATTCATATGCTTTCGGGGCACAGTTTTAACGCATTATTAAAGACGCTGGAGGAGCCACCACCCCACGTAAAATTTCTATTTGCCACGACCGACTCGGAAAAACTGCCGGTGACGGTGTTGTCGCGTTGCTTGCAGTTCAATCTGCGTGCTTTGCAACCCAGACAGATCGTGGCACAGATGGCCAAAATCCTCGACGCCGAAGGCGTCCAGTACGATCCAGCCGCGCTCGATGTGCTCGGATTTGCCGCAGACGGCAGTCTGCGCGACGGCCTCAGTTTGCTGGATCAAGCCATCGTATACGGCAATGGTGCGGTGCGTAGCGATGAGGTGCGCACGATGCTGGGTATGATCGAACGCGATCATGCCGTGCAAGTATTACAAGCCGTTATTGCCGCCGACGCGACCGCGGCCTTGCAAGTGGTGGCTGCGATGGCGGAGCGCGGAGTCGATTTTCTGGGTGCGTTGGACGCGCTACTCGCTGTGCTGCATAACATCGCATTGTATCGGCATTCGCCGGAGTTGCTGTCCGCAAAAGACATAGATCCGGCGCCGATCATCGACACCGCGGCGCAAATTTCGGAACAAGACGTGCAACTGTATTATCAGATCGCCTTGCTCGGCAAGCGCGACCTGCCGCTCGCGCCCGATGCCCGCAGCGGATTCGAGATGGTGTTGTTGCGAATGATGGCGTTTCGCCCGTTGGTCGTTGCCGGCGCCGATGGTGGCCTCGTGACGAGCGAAACCGTCGTTGCGACGCCGGCCACTGCGGCGCCCAAGGCGACGACCCGGGCCAGGACCGGAGCCAAGTTCAAGGCAATAGACCCAGAATCCGCTGCAGTTCCTACACCTGTCGAGCCGCCGGTAACCAAGCAACCGAGCCCCGGCACCGTTAGCGCGGAGACGCTGGCGGAGGTCGAAGGTTGGTCTGCGTTTGTCGCGGCATCGTCATTGACCGGCGTAGTGCGCGAACTCGCGATGAATATGGCACCCGCGGGGTATGTCGATGACTGCCTGGGATTCGCGGTGGACGCTAATCACGAGCATCTGTTCAATTACAGCAGGCGGGATGCCATCCAGAATAATATTGAACAGGCATTGGGCCGGCCGTTCCGGATTCAAGTACAGGTCGAGACCCCCGGTACGGAGACACCCGCCGTGGAACGGACCCGGCGCACGGCCGAGCGCCAACAAGCGGCGGTGGAGCGCATCCGCAATGATCCGAATGTACGTGCCATCATCGATCGATTCGACGCGACGATCGTTGAGGATTCCATCAAACCGGCGGAAAGTTAAGCCGGGCGATTAACGGACAATAGATAACCAGAGGTATACGATGGCAATGAAAGGTGGCTTGGGTAATTTGATGAAGCAAGCGCAAGAAGTGCAGGAAAACGTGCGCAAGGCGCAGGAAGAATTGTCCAAAGTTGAAGTGAACGGTGTGTCCGGTGGCGGTCTGGTGACGGTGGTCATGACTTGCCGGCACGATGTACGCCGGGTCAGTGTCGACGATAGTCTTATGGGTGACGATAAAGAGGTTCTCGAAGATCTGATTGCAGCGGCGATGAACGACGCGGTGCGCAAAGCCGAAAAAGCCAGTCAGGAGAAAATGTCCGGACTTACGTCTGGCATTAACATTCCGGGATTAAACCTGCCGTTCTAGTACTCCAACAAGTTAGGATTGGTGGATTCAGCGAGTCGAAAAGCCATTGGCCGCGCGACGCGTCTCGCCGGGAATGGCTAGCCCTTGCCAAGCGGCGCAACAACGCGGACGACGGCTTATCGGCTCGCCCGCAGGGAGCTTTCCAGATGACGCAATACGGCGTTACAGGCCTTGAAAAGGACCCGCCATTTCCTGCGGTCTGTGCCTTGTCTTGGATCCTCTGGAAAGCTCTGAACCCATCAATTCTAGCTTGCTGGAGTACTAAATGGATCAGCCCAAGGCCATCGAACTGTTGAAGCAGGCCTTGCGCCGGTTGCCCGGAGTGGGTCCGAAAACCGCACAACGCATGGCGTTTCATTTGCTGGAGCGCGACCGCACTGGCGCCCGACTGATCGCAGACGCGCTGTTACAGGCGGTCGATAAGGTCGGCCACTGCGAGCGTTGCAACAACTTTAGCGAGAACGCGTTGTGCGATATCTGTGGCTCTGATCGCCGCGACCCGAGTCTGTTATGCATTGTAGAAACACCGGCCGATCTGGAGTCGGTGGAAAACTCGAACGTCTACAAAGGCATGTACTTTGTATTAATGGGGCATCTGTCGCCGCTCGACGATATCGGCCCGGACGAACTCGGCATCGATCGCTTACTGGCGGTGCTGGACCGGCATACGGTCAACGAAATTATTCTGGCTACTAATTTGACAAGCGAAGGTGAGGCCACGGCCGATTATGTCAGCGAATTGACCCGCGACCGCGACCTTAAGATTACGCGATTGGCGCGCGGGCTTCCGGTCGGTGGCGAACTCGAATACATGGATCAAGGAACATTGGCCCAGGCCTTTGGAGGGCGGCGCCCATTTTCTTAATTGTTAATCCCTTAATCGCTAACCCGCAGTCAGATCGTCGATCTTCGCGGCACAAATAAAGTCGTTTTCCGATAAGCCGCCGACGGCGTGGGTCGAGTATTTAACCAGGCAGTGTTTATAGCCGAGTTCGATATCGGGGTGATGATCCTCGCGGTGCGCGATCCACGCCAACGCATTTACGAATGCCATCGTCTGATAGTAATTTTTGAACGTAAACTGGCGGCTGATGCCGTCGGCCGACTCGTTTATTTCCCATTGTGGCACCTGCGCCAACAATTGATGGGCCGTATCACGGTCCATCGCCGCGACGCCACCCTCACAAGGTTTGCATGATTTTGATTTCAGTGCGTCCATAGTGTCTCCGTATTCTCGTTTCTGTATATCCGCCACGATAGCGTTTCGTAAATTTACAAAGTAACCGTAATGAATATGCTATGGTGTATTGGTGAATGAATACTACCTCTTAAACCCGGAGCTTGTGTATGCCCCAAGACCCTAATGCCCTGGTTTGGATCGACCTGGAAATGACCGGATTGTTACCGAATCAGGACAGGATCATAGAAATCGCATCCATCGTCACGGACAGTCACCTGAACATCCTTGAGGAAGGTCCGGTACTTGCGATTCATCAGCCCGATGAGGTGTTAGACGGCATGGACGCATGGAATACCCGTACTCATAACGCCACCGGACTCGTCGAGCGCGTGCGCGAGTCGACGATTGACGAAGTCGAAGCGCAGCGCGCCACAATCGAGTTTCTGCGCCGCTACGTGCCGAAGAACCGGTCGCCGTTATGCGGCAATTCGGTGTGCCAGGACCGGCGTTTTCTGTATCGCTTTATGCCGAATCTGGAAAGCTACGTACATTATCGTAACCTTGACGTAAGTACGCTCAAGGAACTCGCGAAACGCTGGAAGCCCGAATTGGCCGCTGGTTTGACAAAGAAGAATGTACACCAGGCGTTGGACGACATCCGCGAGTCCATCGAAGAACTGCAATATTACCGCGAGCATTTTTTGCTGGTGTAACGGCTCGGCTTCTCAAAACTCATACTCGTACGGCGCCGTGTTGTTGTGTCAACGCCCAGTCAACGTGTTCGCGGACCAATGCCGACGGGTCGTCCGCGCGCGCCTGCAACGCATCGATGGTTTGGCGATCGGGTGGCGCGTTGCCAAGTGCAACTGCGAGATTGCGTAGCCAACGTTGGTAACCAATTCGGCGAATTGCAGACCCCTCCGTACGGGCATTGAATTCGTCTTCGTTCCAGGCGAACAAAACGACCAGGGTGGCCGCGTCGAGTGCGTGACGCGGAGCGAAATCGGACTCGGTCGAGGCCACAGCGAAGCGATTCCATGGACACACCAGTTGGCAATCGTCGCAACCGAATACACGATTACCGATCATTGAGCGTAGCGCGACCGGTATCGATCCTTTGAGTTCGATGGTGAGATAGGAGATACAGCGCCGCGCATCGAGTTCGTACGGCGCGACAATGGCACCGGTTGGGCACGCACCGATACAAGCGTTGCAACGCCCGCAATGATCCTCGGCCGGTGTATCGATCGGCAATGGCAAATCGGTATACAACTCACCGAGGAAGAACCACGATCCGGCATTGCGGTTGATAAGGTTGGTGTGTTTGCCGATCCAGCCGAGTCCGGCTTTTTCCGCCAGCGGTTTTTCCAACACTGGCGCGCTGTCGACGAACGCGCGATAACCGAACGGGCCGGCCACTTGTTGAATTCGATCCGCGAGACACTGCAGTTTTTTGCGGATGAGCCGATGATAATCCCGCCCAAGTGCGTAACGCGATATAAATGCCAGCGCGGGGTCTGCCATCACGCGCTCGCTGTCTGCGGCGGCGTCCGGTAGATAATCGATACGTGCGCAGATCACGCGGATCGTGCCGGGTAATAACTCGGCGGGGCGTGAGCGGCGCGCACCGTGGCGCGACATATAGGACATTTCACCGTGATAATCCTGCGCGAGCCAACCCAACAACCGTGTCTCGGCCACCGATAGGTCGATATCCGTGATGCCGATTTGCTGAAACCCCAACTCGGAACCCCAGATCTTTATGTCCCGAACGAGCCCCTGCATATCGGCGTGCGGACGATCGGTAAGCGCGGTGGTCGCGGTAGAAGTTTCAGTCATTGAGTGCTTCTGGCAGTTCAGGCGGTAGTTGCCCTGCTATCATACTCAGGAACCTCTGCATAAGTCTGGGCGAATCAAGTTGGGATTCAAAATGATCAAGATCAAGGCGCGGAACGTAAGTAATAGCCCAGCTATTGCTTGCGTTTCGCAACGTAGAGATTGATCATTTTGGACCCAAATGGATTGGTCATGACTTATGCAGAGGTTCCTCACATGGCTTCACTCCCCCAAGCGCTATACAACGCCGAGCAGGCGCGTGCCTTGGATCGCATCGCGATTCAAGATTTTGGAATCCCAGAAATCGTGCTTATGGAGCGCGCGGGGCGCGCGGCATTTGCGCATCTTCAGACCCGCTGGCCGCGGGCCGAGCGTATCGTCGTGGTGTGTGGCCCCGGCAACAACGGCGGCGACGGATATATCGTCGCGCGCGCGGCGCTAGAGGCCGGGTACCGAGTCGCAGTGGTAACCTTGTCGGCGCCTACTGGTGCGTCGTCAAAGGCGGCGTTGGTGGCCTTGGATCCATCGGTCGTGATGCCTGCCGAATCCTTCGATAGGGCGTTGGATGGTGCCGATGTGATTGTCGATGCGATGTTTGGAATTGGTTTGAAACGAGATATCGAGGGGCGCTGGCACCACTTCGTGGACAGTATCAATGCGGCCGGGGTACCCGTTGTCGCGATCGATATACCGTCTGGATTAGACAGCGACAGCGGGGCCGTGCACGGGGTGGCGGTGTGTGCCACGTTGACCGTGACTTTTATCGGCCTGAAATTGGGATTGTTTACCGGGTCGGGGCGTGAGCATGTGGGAGAGATTGCGTTTGTCAGTCTCGAATTGCCGGCGTCGGTGTATGAGCAGATCGGCGCGGCGGCGCGGCGGATAACGACATCGCAGGTATACGCGAATCGACCGGTGCGCTCACGCGATGCGCACAAAGGGCGATCCGGGCATGTGGTTGTGGTTGGCGGAAATCTCTCGATGCTGGGTGCGGTACGAATGGCCGGGGAAGCGGCTTACCGAAGCGGGGCAGGGCTGGTCACGGTGGCGACGCGGGCGGAGCATGCCGCCCTGCTAAGCGCGGCCCGGCCCGAGCTTATGAGTAAGGCCGCACATAGTGCGAGCGATCTCGACGATGTACTCGGGCGGGCCACCGTGGTCGCGATCGGACCCGGGCTCGGCCGTGACGACTGGGCTCGGCAATTATGGCGCCGGGTGCTCGAACGGGACGGCCCAACAGTGGTCGACGCCGATGCACTGAATGAATTAGCGCAGGGTGCGACCCAGCGCGACGACTGGGTGCTTACGCCACATCCCGGGGAAGCGGCGCGCTTATTGGGTTCGACTTCCGTAGCGGTGCAAAGCGATCGGTTAGCGGCGCTCGAAGCGTTGGTGCGGCGCTATGGCGGGGTCGGTGTCCTCAAAGGCTCCGGTACGCTGGTGGGGAGTGCGGACGATTTGCCGGCATTGTGCGACCGCGGTAACCCCGGTATGGCCAGTGGTGGCATGGGAGATGTGCTCACCGGCGTTATCGCGGGGCTGATCGCACAGGGATTGGGGTTGCGTACCGCGGCTGAGCTCGGCGTATGGCTACATGCGAGCGCCGCCGACCGTGCCGCTCGCGAAGGCGGTGAAGTTGGCATGATGGCGACGGATTTGCTTACGCATGTACGGGCGCTGGTTAACGATCCGAATTTAATCTGATTTGTGCGACAATACGCCGCCAATGAAGACGCGACTGAACGTCTGGGCCGCGCCTGCGCCGGCCTCCTCACGCCCGGCCGGCGAGTATTCGTCAGCGGCGATTTGGGCGCTGGGAAGACCACGCTCATTCGCGGCATGCTCCGCGGGCTTGGCCACCGTGGTGCGGTCACGAGCCCCACTTACACCCTGGTCGAACCGTATTCGTTGCTCGGACTTACCGTGTACCACCTTGACTTGTATCGCATCGACGATCCGGGCGAGCTTGAATTCATCGGCTTACGCGACATGTTCGATGAGCACAGCCTGTGTTTGATCGAATGGCCCGAACGCGCCGCCGATCGGTTGCCCGCAGCCGACATCGCAATTGCAATCGAAATCTTAGGGCACGGTCGAATGTTACGGTTTGAATCGCAGCACGATATCGATTGGGCAGGGTATGGTTTGGCGGAGCCTGATGGGCCGGATTAGCTCCGATTTTTCATCAATTCAGCGCCAACCTGTGTCGAGTTGGGCGCGTGCAGGGGTGTTTTTCGCACTACTCGGCATCGCCCACGCGGCTTGGGCCGAAGTCGCATTGCGCAATTTACGTATCTGGCATGCACCCGAACGCTCCCGGATCGTATTCGATTTGAATAAACCCGTTGTGCATAAGGTGTTCACGTTAAGCGGACCGGATCGTTTGGTGATCGATCTGACCGACGCGGTGTTCTACGGGCGTTTTCCGGCCCCCGAAACGTTGGGTCCACTCGCAGTTCAGTTGCGAATGGCGCGGCGTTCGGCGTCGCAGTTGCGATTCGTGGTGGATTTGCGCAGCGCAGTGCAGCACTCGGCATTCTTGTTACCGCCAAACGGCGGCTACAGTCATCGTTTGGTTATCGACATTGCTCCGCGTACAGCCGCCACCACCCCAGCCCCGGTGCCGCAACCCGCCCCGCGTTCGGGCATAATCGTAGCCATCGACGCCGGTCACGGTGGCGAGGATAGCGGTGCCCGTGGTGCTCGCGGTACGCACGAAAAGACCGTGGTACTGGCCATCGCGAAGGAACTGCATCGTAAGATTAACGCTGAGCCCGGAATGCGTGCGGTATTAACCCGTAGCGGCGACTACTACGTGAGCTTGCGGAAACGCACCGCACTCGCACGCCGGCACAATGCAGATCTATTCGTGTCGTTGCACGCGGATGCGTTTAAGCAGCGATCGGTCAAAGGGTCGTCGGTGTACGCGCTTTCGCAGCGAGGTGCGACGAGTGAGGCGGCGCGTTGGTTAGCCGGCAAGGAAAATGCCTCGGATCTGGCGGGCGGGGTATCGATTAACGATAAAGACGATACGCTCGCGGCCGTGCTGTTGGATTTGTCGATGACCAAAACGATCGAACACAGTCTTGAATTTGCGCGCGATATTTTGTCCTCGTTAGCGAAGGTGGGTCCGGTGCACAGTAAGCGCGTAGAGCAAGCCGGGTTCGTGGTGTTGAAGTCGCCCGACATTCCCTCGGTGTTGGTGGAGGTCGCCTATATTTCCAATTCCGGCGAAGAACGCAAGTTGCGCACGCGGCGCTATCA
>CAXMMZ010000151.1:0-4109 GCA_964194565.1 Arenicellales bacterium | reverse complement strand
CTAGACGCTCAACTTCGTTATCTCCACGTCGAGTACGTCGTCGCCTCGCGGCCATGGTACCTCATCCCCGATTTGCTTGTTGATCAGTAGCTTCGCCAACGGTGACGCCCAGCTTATACGACCCTTTTCAATATCGGTCTCGTCCTCGCCGACAATAGTAAATGTATATTCTCGATCATCGCCGTCCTGCAAGGTCACTGTCATCCCAAATCGAACGACATCGGATTCCGCTTCCGGCGGCTCGACTAGAATGGCGCGCGCCGCACGTTCACGCACGAAGCGCAAATCGCGCTCGAAGCTCTGTTTCCTGCTTTTCGCATCGATGGATTGCGTTGGATCCAACCGTGCTAATGCATGTTTCAGATCGGTAATCGATTTCTTGAGCGCGATTAAGCCAGCGGGGGTAATGTAATTCGGTAAATCGCTATGGGTTCTCTCGGGAATGTCGTCGATGACGTCATCGCCATCGAGTTCTTTGACAAAAGCGCGGTTCATCTCGAGATCGACCCGGGAGATCGTACAAAGTATTGCCACGCGCAAGGAGTTAACACTCTATACCCTTCATCGCCGGAGTGCGAATTCATCGAGACACATAAATCTTGAGTCATAAAAGGCACCCTACGCATGCTGGGGCCTCATATGGAAAGCCGATTTAGGTCGGCCGTATACCGCGCAGGCGCTCACCGCGGCGACGCAATAACTCTACGCAGGTCAACAACATAATGGAAAAAATAACCAGCAGCGTCGCCACCGCCAGAATTGTTGGACTGATCTGCTCCCGTATCCCCGAGAACATCTGCCACGGAATAGTGCGTTGTTCGTAGCTGCCGACAAACTTTATAACCACGACTTCGTCGAACGAGGTAATAAACGCAAATAACGCCCCCGAAATGACCCCTGGAAGAATCAATGGAGCGATGACCCTAAAAAACGTCGTGGTCGGGGAGGCACCGAGCATCGCCGCCGCCCGCGTCAAGCTATGATCAAAGCCAACCAGTGTCGCGGTGACGGTAATGACCACAAACGGCGTGCCCAGCGCCGTATGGGCGAGGATGATGCCGACATGTGTCGACGCAAGCCCGATCTTAGTGTAGAAGAAATACATTCCGGTCGCGGAAATTATCAGTGGCACGATCATCGGGGAAATCAGGATACCCATAATGACCGATTTGGCAGGCATTTCGGAACGGCTAAGGCCCAGCGCCGCTACGGTGCCGAGGGCCGTGGCAAGGATCGTCGCAAAGAAAGCGATGATGAAGCTGTTCTGGACCGCACCTCGCCAATTGAGACTAGTAAAAAAATCCTGGTACCACTTTGTCGAATACCCGGCCGGATCCAGTGCCAGCATTTCCGGGGTAAAAGTAAAAAACGGTACCGCATTAAAGGACAGCGGAATGATGACGATGATCGGCGCAATGAGAAAGAAAAATATACAACCACAAAGGAAGCGGTAGGTATAAAACCACGACCGTTCCAATGGACTTGTGTATGCGGGTAATGCCACGGTATTAACCCAGCTTCAATTAACCTAGTTTCATGTTGTCGATGCCGACGATCTTGTCGTACAGAAAGTACAATACCATCACCACGACCAGCAACATCGTACCGAGCGCCGCGGCCAATCCCCAGTTCAACGAACCCAACACGTGGTCAGCGATGAAGTTACTGATCAACGTGCCCGACTGACCACCGACCAGTGCCGGCGTGATGTAATAACCGATGGAAAGGATGAAAACCAAAATACAGCCGGCGCCAATGCCGGATACGGTGTTGGGCATATAAACCCGCACAAATGCGGTAAATTGATTCGCACCCAGCGATCTTGCCGCGCGCAGGTAAGTCGGGGGTATCGTCTTCATAACGCTGTACAACGGCAACACCATAAACGGCAGCAGGACATGGATCATGGCCACGATCGTACCGGTGCGGTTATGGATCATTTGTAACCGATCGTCGTTGGCGACGACACCAACCCACACCAGTATGTCGTTGATGATGCCTTCCTGCTGTAATAATGCGATCCAGGCGGACGTTCGCACCAATAATGAAGTCCAGAACGGTAACAACACGAGAATAAGCAACAGATTGCTGGTGGCGACCGACAACGTCGAGAGCAGATACGAGATCGGATACGCCAGCACCAGGCACATAACGGTGATAAACGTACTCATCCACAGGGTACGCCAAAACAGTTTGAGATATATCCGTTTCTTCTGGTCCTTGCGGATAATTTCGCCGCTATCGCCGTAACTCAAATCCATCGCGGAAACGTAATAAGCGACGGTATATGCGACGCTCTCTCGTTTTATCACGCGCCAGTAGTCCACATCGCCCCACTTTTTGTCGATCTTTATGAACGTTTCCTTATAGGGCGGTATGAGTGGTTTTTTCGCTTTTCGAGCTGTCTTTCGAAATAAACCCGAGAACCCGGGTTTTTCATAATTCAAGCGGCGCCCGACCTTACCCACCGTTTTCGCGGCACTGGCTTCCTTAAAATCCTCGGCGAGAGCCGCGAACACCGCCTCATCGGGTAACTCGCTACTTCTTTCATTCCATTGGGCCAACAGTGGCACGGTCCGATGCAGCACCGTCCCCACGATCTCGTTCTCCACGCTACGAAACAGCATATCGAAAATGGGGAGGAAAAACGTCACGAGTATAAACAAGAACAGCGGCAGCACCAGCAGCAAGGCCTTGAATTTGTTGCGCCGCAACGAACGCGCGAGGCTCGCCTTAAGCGGCGTGCCGTCAGCCGTGACCATGACGTCTGGCTGAATCGCTGTGGCTGCTTGTGCCATTATTAGTTCGCCCAGTTGTTGATCTTAAATGGGGCTGCCCGTAAAAAACGACAGGGGCGGCGGCGTGACCGCCGCCCTTGTTATTGCTTAGCTACTCAGCCAACCAAGCCTGGAAGCGCTCGGTCAGATCATCACGATTGTCTGCCCAAAACTCAAAATTGAACAACAGAGTGTGTTTGGCATTATCGGGGTCGGTCGGCATGTGCGGGCCCATATCGATTCCAAGACTGGCATGTTTACCCACCAGCGGAGCGGACGACAGACGCGCCGGACCGTATGAGATGAACTTAGCCTGGTCCGCTAAACGTTGCGTATCGGTCGCCCATTTCAAATATGTCATTACCTCTTCATGGTGGGGGCCGCCCGTGGGGATAACCCAGCCGTCGAGGTCAAACACCTGCCACTCCCACATCATGGCGATGGGCTGCTTCTCCTCTACGATGGCTGAAAACAAACGCCCGTTATAAGCCGATGCCATCACCACTTCACCGTCCGCCAGTAATTGCGTCGGTTGCGCGCCCTTCTCCCACCAAACCACCTGGTCCTTAATGGTATCGAGCTTGGCGAATGCGCGGTCGACCCCTTCTTCAGTGGATAGCAGGTCGTACACGTCGTCCGGAGACACACCGTCTGCAATGAGCGCCCATTCCAGGTTGTTGATCGGCTTTTTCTCCAGCGAACGTTTGCCCGGAATCTTTGCGAGATCAAACACATCGGCAATGCTCGTGGCTGGCGCTTTCGCCAAGTCCGTACGATAACCAAATGCGGTGGAATAGACGATTTGCGGAATAAAACACGGCGATATAATCAAGTCGCCGAAATCTTTTGACGCGGGGGTACCGTCGGGTGCGGCGGCCAATGCCGCATCATGATCGACTTCCTCGATGAGGCCTTCGTCACACAGTAACATCGCGTCAGACGCGACCATATCGACCAGGGCCCAGGTCACATTTCCGGCTTCATTCATGGCTCGGAGCTTTGCTACGCCCTCAGACGCCGAATCGTCGTTGATGATTTTGATATCGGCGTTGGCCGCCATATAGGGCTCGTGGTAAGCCTTCTGCTGGCTGGCCGAGTAGGCGCCACCCCACGAGACAATTACGAGCTCGGTCTCGGCGTAAGCCGTCGACGCGGCACCGAAACCGATGGCCGCCGCAAGGGTGGCACTGGTTAGCAGGTTAAATTTCGGATGTTTCATTTCTCTATACTCTCCTCATCTCATGAAAATAGTTATAAGCACAATCCTTAGCTTTTCGGCGCAATTAGCCTTGCAGTCTCCTAGTTCGAAGCCGCAGCCGGCGCATCCAGCGC
>CAXMMZ010000150.1:0-19967 GCA_964194565.1 Arenicellales bacterium | reverse complement strand
ATTTTCGGGCGCGGCTTGGAAGTCGTACAATGCGGCCGCCCGCCGCACGGTATTCTTGAACGCCGGGTGCGTCGTGACATCGCCCACCAACTCGCCGTTTAAATATACCTGCCGGCCGTCGCGCAGACTCGCGATGTGGTCCGCGCCCGTTTTTACGTCAGTAACCATTATTCATCTCCTTGCGTCGAATCGATGCTCATCTCTCACGCCGGCACTGTGCGGTACCCATGGATTAGCGGGTGGAAAACGATCACGCAACAATCGCCTCAACAGCAATCGTGCACACCTTCCTCCCTGAATTGCTGTAACACCTGGTTTTTGGTAATTCGTAACTGTCGCGTCGGCGGCGGCGTATTGCGACTCCTGCCGATAAACCGCGGTATGCCGTTGGAGAATACCGCCGCTACGGCCGGTATGTCACCGTTACCCATGGCCGACAACGCATCGGCTTGGGTACATCCCTGCGATGCATCGATCAACGTCACATCGGCCGCCATCTCGGTTTTCAATAATCCTGCATCGAGGCCGTAAACCCGAGTGCAGTTGCCGGTAGCTGTCGCGATGATCCGTTCCGGCTCGACCTCGGTCAATGTCGCCATTTCGGTCAGCGACTTGATTACGCCTAACGGTATCACACCGGTACCCGTGGGGGTGTCACTCGATATCAGCACTCGGTCGAATTGATCGTTCGCTACGGCCAGACGAATGGTCAGTGCCGCACTGCGAATGTTTCCGGCCTGGGCGATCTGTAGCGCCATAGTGGTCTCTTTCACGACCCGCTCGAGGCCCTCGTCGGACAACGCGACCGGACCGCCATTGCAATGCCCCGCAATGTCGGGCTGCATCGTGATCAAGTCGTCCGCGGTGATTGGTGCTGACCCGGGAATCGACGCGCCGCCCGTATGACACATCACTTTGAAACCGTGGCGTTGCGCGCTCTGTACGATCGGTGTGACATCCGCCGGTTTCGCGAACGCACCGAATCCGACTTTCGCCAGCCAGACTCCTTCCGATGCCAACGATTCGAAATGCGCATCGGTAAGACCGGGCTCCATAATTACGGAGCCCGCATAGACACGCATACCACCGGGCCGATAGGTCTGAAAACAACGTTGCGCGGCCAACGCGAGCGCTGCAATGCCCGCGGGATCGGCCGGGCGGCCCGGCACGTGAATCTCGCTTGCGGAAATACACGACGTGATACCACCGTGTAAGTAACTTTCCAGAAAACCGACGGTTTTCTGCCGCGGCGTATAGTCACCGAAGGTAATATGTACATGGGAATCGATCAGCCCTGGAATCGCGGTCATACCGCCCGCATCCACCACCAAATCGGCACTGTCGGTATCGTCGGCCGAGGCCGTGCCGATGCTACCGAGGCGGCCGTTGTCCATGACCAGCGCATCACCATCGATAAATGGCTGCCGCCAATCCCCGCTAACCATAGTCCCGATATTGGTGAGTACAATTTTCATTGGCGTGTCTTCGCGTCGCTTAATTGTTTGTGCTTACGTATGAGACCTCAATCAGTCATCGACCCAGAAGTTTATCGCAAGTTGCCGGCGTTGGTTCCATAATTCGTTCTTGTCGGCGAACGCTTCTAGACCTTTGCCGGGTTCCGCATCCGGTATCTTTGGCGTGTCTTCGCGCCAGTTTACCGCTGAGGTAATGACTTCATTCATCGCCTCGAACGCGAGCGCCGTTTGCATATCAGCATCGGCATTCTTGTTAATGACGAATTTTAGTTGGCGTAGCGTTTGTTGGTTTTTCGACAACATGACCTGGACGAACTTCTCGACCTCATTTTCCAATTCGGCGTCGGCCACAGCACGATTATACAATCCCCACTCGACGGCGGTTTTCGCGGAACGCAGCGCGCCGATCATATTCACTTCCTTGGTGCGGCGACGACCGATCAAGCGAATCATACGGGTCGTACCGCCCCACCCCGGGGTCATCGCGTTATCCACTTCGGGCATACCCCACCGTGAACTTTCCGCGGCAAGCACAAAATCGCAGGCCATCGTGACTTCAAGACCACCACCCAACGCAAATCCTTCCACCACAGCGATTGTGGTTTTATCCAATTCTTCGATCTTTTGCGCGAACTGCTGGTAGTAACGAATACGGCGCATAACCTGATTCGGATTGCCCCACATGCCGTGGTGCATCTCCACCAAATCATCGCCACAACAGAACGCACCGCCCGCACCGCGAAAAATCACAATATGCAGATTTTCATTGGCCTGCACTTCCTCAACCGCCGCCACCGCTTCATCGGTCAAACTTACGGTCAATGGATTAAGTCTTTTCGCTGGGTTCCACACTACCGTCGCCACGCGCCCGCCGTGGCTATAGTCGATACTGACTTCCTTAAATTCTGTGTGGTCTTTGGGAACGAACGCCGGCACCGGTACGCCTTTCGACATCACTATACTCCTCCTCGCTGGTGGCTTACGAAGTCTAACAACCGCAACCGTTTTGCGGTCACCAATCAGTAGCTTCCATTATTGAACTAACTATACTTGCCAGAGTAGGAAATGCAACTAACACCGGCACTGGCGGACACCCCGCGCGATGCCCTAATATCGGCGACGTTTTGCCCAATTAGTGACGTTTTTGCGACCGCTGACTAAAAAGTAACGATGTTAGATCTTGGTTCCACGCTGCTCGCCGCTGTCGAACGCGACCCCGACGCACTCGCGATCGTCGATGGTGAGCGCCGCACAACCTATGCGCAGTGGTTCGAAGAAGTCGGCCGCGTTGCCGCGGCGCTGACGGCTCTGCCGATAGAGCGCGGCGAACGATTAGTCGTGGCATTGCAAAACCGCCATGAGATGGCGACGCTGCATTGGGCATGTCAATTGATCGGTGTCGTCATGACCCCGGTTAATTGGCGCGTGAAACCCGACGAGCTCGATTTTGTGCTCACCGATGCCGAGGCCAAGGCAGTGGTGTTCGAAGACAACACAGCGAGCGCCGTCGCGGCGGCCAAGGTGGCGCAGGGAATTCCACGCATCGGCATTGGCGGTGCGCACGGTGCGACGCTGGAGTTCGATACACTTAGTGCGCACGATACAACCCTCGCCGCATCGCGTGCTACAGCGCGCGATTGGTCGCTGATGCTGTACACCTCTGGCACGACGGGGCGTGGTAAGGGCGTACCGCGAAGGCACTATCCGGAGCGCGCTGCCGCGCTCGCGCACGTCGCACAAAACCAATACGGCTATGCTGAAACCACGCTGGGGGTCATGCCGTTGTATCACACGATGGGCGTGAGGTCGTTGCTGGCAATGGCGTTGATCAACGGCTGCTTTGTCTGTCTGCCGCGATTTTCCGCCGCGCGTGCGCTGACGCTGATCGAATCGGAAAAGGTCAGCAATTTATATCTGGTGCCAACGCTGTACCACGATCTATTGGCGGATCCGAATTTCTCCTCTACCGACCTTTCGTCGGTGCGTAAACTCGGGTTTGCGGGTGCACCGATGACCGACGGCTTGCTGCAACGGCTCGTGAATGCGTTTCAACCGGAGTTGTTCGTTAACCACTACGGCTCATCGGAAATCTATACGTTTACGATTTGCACGGACGCAGCCGCGAAGCCGGGGTCTGCCGGCAAAGCCGGCCTCAATCAACGCATCCGTGTCGTGGAGATCGGCACTACCGATCCCAATACAACGCTCGACCCCAATCAAGACGGACAAATCATCGCGTCGTTGGGCTCCGACGAAGCGTTCGAAGGCTACTGGAACCGCCCCGATGCCGACATCAAGGCACTGCATGAAGGTTGGTATTTTACCGGCGACATCGGCTACTGGGATGACGACGGCGACCTGTTCGTAACCGGCCGGGTCGACGATATGATTATCAGTGGTGGTGAAAACGTCATGCCGGTGGAAGTCGAGAGCGTGTTGTCGTTACACCCCGCGGTCGCCGAAGTGGCCGTGGCCGGCATCGCCGACGAGCGTCTCGGACAGCGCACGGTTGCCTACATCAAACGCCGCAGCGACGTGGATGGCACCGCACTCGACTCGCATTGCCGCGCCTCCGACCTGGCCGACTTTAAACGCCCACGTGATTACGTATTTGTCCAGGATGTTCCCAAATCACCGGTCGGAAAAATCCTGCGCCGGCTATTAATTGCGGGCGAGTATGAAGTCGACGACTAACCCGATCACTCACCGACAGTCCGAAAATTTTTAACGCCGGATTTCGCATGCGCTCTATCCGGCCTACGACGTCGACATATTTCCGCGTGGCTCGGACTCACATAGAGCAGTTAGAGGCAAAGCCGAAAACCGCCATTGCACTTCGAATCAACCGTGCATCGTTAAGCCACCCGACACACTGATCACCTGGCCGGTGATGTACGCCGCATCGTCACTCGCAAGAAACGCGACGATGCCCGGCATGTCCTCAGGTTGCCCTAAACGTTTCATCGGTATCGCCCGCTGTAGTGCCTTGTGAATTTTTTCGCCGGTCTCGCCCTCGCCTAGGAAGCCTTGCAACAACGGTGTATCGGTCGGCCCAGGACACACCGCGTTTAACGTAATGCCGCTGCGCGCTAGCTCCCGCGCGAGGGTTTTCGTAAAGGCAATAACGCCGCCTTTGCACGCTGAGTACACGCTCTCCATCGACGACCCGACACGACCCGCGTCGGATGCGATATTGATGACTCGGCCCTGCCCACGCTCGACCATTCCCGGCAACACCGTGTGATGCAGATTTAACGGTCCACGCAGGTTGATGTCGATGAGCCGATCCCAGGTCATGGGCTCGCTATCCAAAAAGTTCTCAAATTTATCCCAACCGGCGTTATTTACGAGCACATCGACCGACCCCAACTCGCGTTCGAGGTCGGCCACTGCCTGCGCAACCGCAGAATAATCGGCGATATCGGCAACTTGCAGCGACGCGCGGCCGCCCACTTTCTCGACACAGTGCACCGTTTTCGTTGCCGCCGCGGCATCGACATCGACAATTCCGACCGCACAACCCTCGTCTGCAAACCGCCGGCACAGCGCACGGCCGATGCCACCACCGCCGCCGGTGATCAATACATGTTTATCAATAAGTCCGCGCATTGAAATTGAATCCGCCGCTATTAACCCGCAATCCGTAACACCAACTTCCCTTGCTGCTGGCCACTGGCGAGATACGTTAACGCTTCAGGGGCGTGCTCGAAGTCGTAAGTCTTGTCGATCACCGGCGAGAACTCGCCGCGTTCGGCGGCAAGAATGAGCGTTCGAAACTCTTCATGATTGCCTAAAGTCGAACCGATAATATGTAACTGACGAATGAATACGCGTTGCAACTCAGCACTCGGATGCGGTCCGCTGGTGGCGCCGCATACCACGACCCGGCCGCCGCGGATCACAGACTTTAACGTGATCGGCCAGGTTGCTTCGCCGACATTCTCTACCACCACATCGACACCGCGACCGACGGTGGACTGCATTACCCGTTCCAAAACGTCCTCGTCACGGTAGTTGATACAGACATCGGCGCCCAGCCCGGCCGCACGCGTTAACTTCGCGTCGCTGCTCGACGTAACCAGCACATGCGCGCCCATCATTTTGGCAAACTGCAAAGCAGCTGTAGATACGCCGCCGCCGACACCGTGGATCAATACCGTTTCTGCCGGGCGTAATTTCGCTTGGGTCATGACCATGCGCCATGCCGTTAAATACGCGGTCGGCAACGTCGCGGCAGCCTCAAACGACAACTCCGCACCGATCGGAAATGCGTTGACCGCCGGAACACAGATGTACTCCGCATACGTGCCGTCGATATGCTCGCCCGGAATCTTGCAATCCGTGCACAACATTTGATCTCCACGCCGTGAGAACTCGGAGAACTCGGAATAATGTGCCGGATATACAACAACGCGTTCACCGACTTCGCGCCGTGTCACCTCCGCGCCGAGTTTATCGATGACACCTGCCCCATCGACACCTAAAGTAAGCGGTAGCGAATGGCTAATGCCTTTACCGCCCGAACACATATACAGATCGACACGATTGAATGACGCCGCGTGCAGCTTTACGCGCACTTCATTGGCGGCCGGTTCAGGCGTGGGGCGCTCCCCTACAACGAGCGATTCCGGCTCGCCGTAATGTTCCAGATACACTGCTTTCATATTGTTATTTCCTTTCGGTTACAACTACATATTGCGGCGATATTGCCCGCCCACCTCGAACAGCGCTTGGGTAATCTGCCCCAATGAACAATGCCGCACGGCACTCATCAAAGCGCCAAATACGTTGCCATTTTGCATCGCCGTCTCCTGCAACCGGCGAAGCTCGTCCGCAGCGTGCTCACGGTGGCGTTCATGGAAGTCCTGTAAGCGGGAAATCTGGCTTTGCTTTTCGTCTTCGGACGAACGCGCAAGCGCAATTTCGACATCGTCGGACGGGTTGTTATTCAAGAATGTATTCACGCCAATGATCGGCAGACTACCGTCGTGCTTTTTTTGCTCATAAAGCAACGACTCGTCCTGAATTTTACCGCGCTGATAACCCGTTTCCATCGCCCCCAACACGCCGCCGCGCTTGGTGATACGCTCGAATTCCACGAGCACCGCCTCTTCCACCAAATCCGTCAGCTCTTCGATAAAAAAACTGCCTTGATTGGGGTTTTCGTTTTTCGCGATACCCCATTCACGGTTGATAATGAGCTGAATCGCGAGCGCTCTGCGCACCGACTCGGCGGTAGGCGTGGTAATAGCCTCGTCATGGGCGTTGGTATGTAAACTGTTGCAATTGTCGTATACCGCGATCAACGCCTGCAGCGTGGTGCGAATGTCGTTGAAGTCGATCTCCTGGGCATGCAACGATCGTCCGGACGTTTGAATGTGATATTTGAGGCGTTGGCTACTCGCGTTGGCGCCGTATCTTTCGCGCATTGCAATCGCCCACACGCGCCGCGCCACGCGGCCAAGCACCGAGTACTCAGGATCCATACCGTTCGAGAAAAAAAACGACAAATTCGGTGAAAAATCATCGATGGCCATGCCGCGCGCGAGATAAGACTCAACATAGGTAAAACCATTGGCGAGCGTGAATGCGAGCTGCGAGATCGGATTCGCGCCGGCTTCGGCGATGTGATAACCGGAGATCGACACCGAGTAGAAGTTACGAACGTTATTATCGATAAAATATTGCTGCATATCCCCCATCACCTTGAGACTAAACTCTGTCGAGAAAATGCAGGTGTTCTGGCCCTGATCCTCCTTGAGGATATCCGCCTGTACCGTACCGCGCACATTCGCAAGCGCACGCACAGCGATGTCGTGATGTTGCGTCTCGCTCGGCGCCGCGCCGTGCTCGGAGAAATAGCGGTCGACTTGCTGATCGATCGCGGTATTTAGAAACATCGCCAGAATCGTCGGCGCCGGACCGTTGATTGTCATCGACACCGAGGTCGAGGGCTCACTCAAGTCGAAACCGTCGTACAAGACTTTCATGTCGTCCAACGTCGCAATCGATACCCCGGAGTTTCCGACCTTGCCGTAGATATCGGGTCGCTCATCGGGATTGGAGCCGTACAATGTAACCGAGTCAAACGCGGTCGACAGACGCTTCGCCTGCGAATGCGCAGACAGATACTTAAATCGTTCATTGGTGCGGTACGAATCGCCTTCGCCCGCAAACATCCGCGTCGGATCCTCGCCTTCACGCTTTAACGGAAACACACCGGCCGTATACGGGAAACGGCCCGGCACGTTTTCCAATGCGAGCCAGCACAACAGATCGCCGTGATCGTGATACCGTGGCAACAAGATCTTACGAACACGTGTGCCCGATAATGTCTCCACCACCAGCGGTGTACGAGTCTCGCGCCCCCGCAGCGTAGTGACGTGTTCGTCTGCTGCGTATTCGTCCCGCAGCACGGGCCAGCCATCGAGCAATTCCTGAAAACCGGAGTCGAGCGTGCGTTCTGCCCACAACGCTTCCACCGCCTCAGCCGTAGTTGACGCGGCATTCAACATATCGATGCTCGCAGCCAACTGCTGGCGCTCACGTGCAACTACCGCTTGCTGTTCGATACGTGCGCGATATTCGCGAATGCAATCGGCGATTTCACCCAAATAGCGGCGGCGTTCGGCCGGCACGATCGCGATCTGATCGGCCGAACTCTTCGCTGCTATGGGAGCTAAACGTCCACCCCCGTCCGGCAACCCAGCGGCCCGCAGCCGTTCCGCCAAATGTTGATATAACGCAGTAACTCCATCGTCGTAGAACCGCGCCGCAATTGTGCCAAACACCGGCATGTCCTCAAGCGATGTAGCGAACGCCTCGCCGTTACGCTGTACTTGTTTACGCACATCGCGTAGCGCGTCTTCGGCGCCCTGCCGATCGAATTTGTTGATCGCGACAACATCCGCGAAATCCAACATGTCGATCTTTTCCAGTTGACTCGACGCACCGAATTCCGGTGTCATTACGTACAGCGATACATTAACGAACGGCACGATGCCGGCATCGCCTTGTCCAATTCCGGGCGTCTCGACAATAATCAGATCAAACCCCGCGAGTTTCATCGCGGCGAGACTATCCTCGAAGCGCTCCGGCAACTCGCCGCGGGTGTCGCGCGTCGCGAGTGAACGCATATATACGTTGGGGGTCTCGATCGCGTTCATTCGAATACGATCACCCAACAGCGCACCACCGGTCTTGCGTCGCGATGGGTCGATCGCGAGCACCGCGAGGCGCAACGATTCGCCGTAGTCCAAACGTAAGCGCAAGATCAACTCGTCGGTCAGGGATGATTTGCCCGAGCCGCCCGTGCCGGTAATACCCAACACTGGTGTCGTAGACTGCTGCGCTTGCGCGACGATTTGCTCACGAACAGCGGCAGACAAACTGCCGTTCTCCATTGCAGAGATCGTCCTCGCTAACACACCGAAATCGTGCAGTTGTGCAGCCGTGACGGAGCCTAAAACCGAATCCATCCTAGCGTCGTGGCAACGTTCGATCATGTCATCAATCATGCCTTTTAAGCCCAATTGATAACCGTCCTCTGGTGAGTACAGACGCGCCACGCCGTGCGCTTCGAGTTCGCGCACTTCGGACGGAATAATCACACCGCCACCGCCACCAAACACTTTTATTTCGCCGCGATCGCGCTCTCGGAGCATATCGATCATGTATTTGAAGTACTCGACATGACCACCTTGATAGGAGCTCACCGCGATACCGTGCACATCTTCGTGTATCGCAGCGGTAACGATCTCATTCACAGAACGATTGTGACCGAGATGAATGACTTCAATGCCGGCCGATTGCAATATACGCCGCATGATGTTGATGGATGCATCGTGACCGTCAAACAGGCTTGCCGCGGTAACAAACCGTAACTTACGAGCGACAGCCTGGTCGGGGCGGGGAATCTCTGTAACGACGGGAGCGGCAGTGGACATATGCTGGGCCTCGTATCGGTTCGCAAATGATCCGATGACGTACAGATATTGTGTCTGACGTTTACGTAAACGTCAATAGTATACTACAATATCCAGTAACATTATACGGCAGTCGCCGTTGTGCAAAAACGCGTTAACACGAAACCACCCGGCGATATGGCCAAAACGACCCATACTATTTCCGAACTGGCGAAAGAGTTCGATATCACCACTCGTACGATCCGCTTTTATGAGGATCAAGGTCTGCTACATCCTGAACGCCATGGCCGCAACCGCGTCTACCTGCCCCGCGACCGTATCCGCCTCAAGCTCGTGCTGCGCGGTAAACGCCTAGGATTTTCACTCAGCGACATCAGCGAAATTATCGGCCTGTACGACACCGAAATCGGCGAAGCCGGGCAACTACACTACTTCCTCGGCAAAATTGAGGAACGCCGCACGATGTTAAAACGCCAACGCAAAGACATCGATATCACGTTAAAAGAGTTGCAATCGATCGAAGCTCAGTGCCGCGCACAGTTGAAGGCACTACCGAAAAACCCCAAGATACCCAAATCCCGCACGGCGAAACAATACAAACGGTAATTCCCGAGGCGAGTTAAAACTACCGAATTTCATTCTTCATTTGCAACGGCGGTTATCGGCTTCGCCTCTAACCGCCCTACTTTTAAAGCAACCGCCTCACTCATCGCTCCGTCGTAGGGCCGATAGAGCGCAGCGAAATCCGCCGCAAAAACCTCCGTAGCCCAGACCACCGTTTACCCAAGAATCTGCTCAAAAGGCGGAATTCTAAAGATACCGTTTTCCCCTGACTTGGTCCACAATAGGGCGATATATCGACCACTGTGCTCAAGTATTCCGCCGCAAACGAGTGCTTGTATTCCGTCGGAAATAACAACGACGACAATGGCGGCGCTGTTTACGCGGCTTTCATCCGTAAATGCCAATACGACGAGATGTGCGCAATGAACGCAACCTTTCTGCTGGATGCTGCGCCGACAGAATAAATGCCCCGCAGTCGCCCCATGTAACGTTACAGCAGAGATTATGCATGTTAATTGGCACGGAATTTAGTCGCAATCGCCCACGTCGGCGATATCGTACGACGCCAATACCGGACGGCTTGTCACTCAATGGTGAAGTCGTCGACCTGCGCATGCTACTCGATGGTCGGAAATTCATAGCCGAACACGCGCAATCCACGACGCTCACTTCAGAACTAGCGCAAACCAAGAGACCACTAAATGAAAAAAGAACATTTCTATGAGGCCACGATCGCCTGGACGGGGTCCGAAAACGACACGACGTTCGACTACAAATCGTACTCACGAAATCACGCTGTCGAAATAGATGGCAAGCAACCGTTTATCATGTCGGCAGACCCCGCGTTCCTCGGCGATCCGTCTAAATTGAACCCGGAGGATTGTCTCCTGGTTGCGCTCGCGAGCTGCCACATGCTGAGCTATTTGGCGCTCGCCGCGATCAAAGGTTTGAAGATAGTGGGCTACAAGGATCACCCCAGAGGGACGATGATCCAGGAGGACCTTGGCGGACAATTCTCAATAGTTATGTTGCGACCGGAGGTTACGATCCCCGCAGGAGCCGACAGCGAGCTCGCGCAGGATCTTCACGAAGCGGCGAACAAAACTTGTTTCATCGCCTCGTCGGTTAATTTCCCGGTGCAGCACGAGCCGGTCGTTCTGATGTTAGACTGATTCCACAGCTAAATCGCAATGCCGAATAATCCGCCCAATATCCTGTTCATTCAGGCCGACCAGCTCAGCGCGTCGATATTGCCGGCGTATGGCAACGCGATTGCCATAACGCCCCACCTTGACGAACTTGCAGCGCGAAGCACCGTGTTCGAATCGGCTTACACCAATTTCCCACTGTGCGCCCCGTCGCGCTTTTCGATGATGTCGGGCCGGCTCGCGTCACGCATCGGGGCGTATGATAACGGTGCCGAATTTCCATCCTCCCTACCAACCGTTGCGCACTACCTGCGCCATCTCGGATACCACACGTGTCTGATCGGGAAAATGCATTTCGTCGGCGCCGATCAACTGCATGGATTCGAAGAACGCCTGACCGGCGATATCTACCCGGCCGATTTCGGTTGGAGTGGGGACTGGACCGAGATCAGCCAAGCGCATTCCAACGACACACGCTCGTTCAGCGGTGCCGGCCCATGCACTCGAAATGTACAAATGGACTATGACGAGGAGGTGGTGCACCGTGCCGAACGAAAGATTTATGACCTGAAACGCGGCAGCAATGAGCGGCCGTTTTTTCTTCTGGTGTCATTAACACACCCGCACGATCCGTATCAGTGTTGTTACGAACACTGGGAGCGTTATCGCCACGACGACATCGACATGCCTCGTGTCGAACGCCCCGCGCCGGACGACATCGATCCGTATAGTCTGAGATTGCTGATCCAATACGGTTTAGATAACCACGACCTGTCGGAGGCCAATATCCGAATTGCGCGACACGGTTACTACGGTTCGGTCAGTTACCTCGACGATCTCGTCGGTCGATTACTCAATGTGCTGCGCGTGGTCGATCTTGCCGACAACACCATCGTTGTGTTCACCAGCGACCACGGCGACATGTTGGGCGAACATGGGCTCTGGTATAAAAAGACATTCTTTGAAAATTCCGCGCGCGTGCCGCTGTTCATCCGTACTCCGCATCATGATCAGCACAGCAGAGTTACCCAAAACGTTTCCTTGGTTGACTTGGCACCGACACTGTTGTCGTTCGCAGGCAGTAATCCGGACGTATTGGCTGTGGACGCGTTGGACGGCAATAATATGCATGACCTAATGGCAGGCAATGAGCGCCCTTGGCCCGACACCGCGTACAGCGAAAATCTTGCCGAAGGCGCGATGTCGCCGATACTCATGGTACGCAAGGGACCGTTCAAATACATCACCAGTGACATTGACCCGCCACAACTGTTCGACCTCGCCAACGACACGGACGAATGCAATAACCTCGCAGAAGATCCTGCACACCAGGCCACGAGAAACTCGTTGGCCACACTCGCAATCGAATGCTGGAATTCACAAACGCTCAGCACAGAAGTAAAGGCCAGCCAGCGTAGGCGATTATTTCTCTGCAAGGCCTTGGCTCAAGGTTCCCAAACGGCATGGGACTTTACACCGCATGATCAGGCGGCCGACCACTATTTGCGTGCGGGTCGCAATTATAATGAATGGGCCTATAGCAACATAATCAAACGTGATCGTTGACACGTAAACACAGCCAGAAAATTCACCGTGCTACCGCGCCGCCGTTTTCATCCCACCGATCATCTATCCATCGGCGTACCCCTGAAACACAGTCATGGGCTCGCCTGTGGCGAGATGCTGTTCATCGGTGGCCAAGCGGATATCGGTGCCGATACCAAAGTCAGCCAGCCGAACGACTTGCCAGCACAGACCGCAATCGCCATGCAGGGCGTGCACAAAGTGCTGGCCGGCCTCGGTGCTGACGCGGCCGACCTCGTGAAGCTCACGGCATTTTACGTCGCCGATGAGGACGCCGACGAGGATGCACTGCTTAGGGACTTGGCGAGGCAACTCGGTGATATCGCCGGACCGGGCCCGGCGGTCACACTCGTACCGCTCGAGACCAACTGCTTCGAAGGGCTCAGGATCGAGATCGAAGCCATTGCGATGCGCGGCCACAATGGTGAGCGTTTGACCCGATCGTCTGCCTGGATTCCCGACGGTGCCATACTGCCGGCGCGCTTCAGCCAAGCGCTGCGCTGCGGCGAGATGATGTTCACAAGCGGCCAAACCGCCACCGATGCCACCGGCCAAGTGCTGCATCCGGGTAGCCTCAGTGCGCAAAGCCACATCGTGCTGGGCAAGCTAAACACATTGCTCCGTGCTCTCGGTGCGGACCTGCACGACGCGGTAAAGACCAACGTCTTTAACGTGGAGCCCGGCGTGCAAGACGAGTGGAAAGGCGCGGCGCGGGTGCGTGCCTCGTATTATCGCGAACCCGGACCAGCCGCAACGGGGCTTTCCTTACCGCGACCGATTCCCCACGCAACCAACGGTGCTGACCTGATGGTGCGCAACGACGTCATCGCCATGCGCGCCGTCGATGGCACACGCCTGCCGCGCCAAGGAGTCTGGCCTAGCGGCCATTGGGATTGGCCCATCCACCTGCCCTATCGCCACGGACTCAAGGTGGGCGATTTCATCTTCCTCGGCGGCCAAGTGTCGCTAACCCCCGACGGCGCCGTGATCGACCCGGGCAACATCGAGGCGCAGACCCACCGCGCAATGCAGAACATCGAAAACGTGCTGGCCGAATTCGACCTTGGCCTTGAACACCTCGTGAAGATCAATACCTTCTATGTCGGAACCAACGGCGAACACGACCTCATTAAAAACGCATCCATCCGTGCAGACTATTACCGCGAGCCGGGCCCCGCATCCACCGGAATTCCGTTCCCGTACCTCGCCTACGAGAACATGCTGATCGAAATCGATGCGGTGGCGATGGTGTGCGGGTGGTGATTGATAGTGGAAAACAACCAGAAACAAGTCGGTATATTTTCGATGAACACACGGCGCGCTTTCCCGATATCGCCGCGGGCCCTTGTTATGTGGACGCGATGGCGCTAAACCTGGTGCGCCAACCCTGGGACAATGACGTGCTCGTCACGGAGAATATGTTCGGCGATATGCTCTCCGAATTAGGAGCGGGGCTCATGGGTGGCATAGGCATGGCGCCGTTGGCCGCCGTGATGCTGGAGTGGTTGGGCGAGCGGCACGGCAATGCGGCGGCGATTCACGCCGGCCAGCGGTTACACACAGCCGTCGAGCAAGCTTTCGGCCGTGGCAACTTGCTTCCGTTCGAGCTGAGCGGTACCGACGGTAGCATACAGATCAGCGCCGCCATCCACCGCGCGCTAACACCCACTTCGGCAACAAATACAGCGTGAGAATTCGGCCTCTCATATTCATCCCGCTCGGCCTCGTAATGCTATCCAACGTGCTCGCGTCGCCAATCAAATCGGACGAACAGATCGTGTTCTTTCCGACTGCGGCGCGACTGAGTACGGATAGTCTCCGATGGATTGTGCCGATCCATGCGTGGGTATTCGAACCGGAGGACGAATCGCTATGGCGGCGGGCAACGCTTAGTGCGTTCGCTACTGGCTTGGGACTCGACGAGGGCGCCACTGATAACGAGATATTTCGAGAACGCGCGCGCTGGTTCCTGGTCGATAATGAAGGCGGCAAGACGTTCAAGCTCACGATCTGGAAAGAACAGGCCTTGGGGCCGAGCGGAGACAACGGGCATCTCGACACGAAACTCGCGTTGCAGCGGCGCGGCGATGGCGAAGAACCCGAAACCTTTTGGCTGGGTTATAGCGCGATCCTGCCGCCGGGGGACCAACGTGAATTCGACGGTGACGCACTTTTTCCCGGATCGGCGGGCCTGTCGGTAATTTCGGATATCGACGACACCATCAAGATTAGCGATGTCACGGACAACAAGGCTCTGCTCGCCAACACGTTTCTGAAACCCTTTGAGGCCGCATCGGGCATGGTGACGACCTATCGCCGGCTCGCCGGCGCCGGCGCCGTGTTTCATTACGTGTCGTCCTCGCCGTGGCAGCTCTACCCCGCGCTTCGGGAGTTCATGGATGCATCGGAATTTCCGCTTGGCTCTTTCCATCTGAAACTGTTTCGACTTAATGACGAATCGTTCTTAAATCTGTTCAAATCGTCGCGCGAATCGAAACCGCCTATTATCGAGGCACTGCTGGACGCGTATCCGCAACGCGAGTTCATTCTGATCGGCGATTCGGGGGAACACGACCCGGAAATATACGGCGAGATCGCGCGACGACATCCAGAACGTATCCGGCACATCTATATCCGTAAGGTGACCCCCGAGACGACTAAGGATGATCGTTATCGCGACGCGTTCAACGGCCTGCCGAGTTCGCAGTGGACGTTGTTCGAAGATGCGGGGGTTATTTCGCCGTAGTTCGAAGCGGCCTAGAACTCGTTGCCGGAGCGAACGTCCCGAAGCCCATTAAGTGGTCAAAAGTCGAGCAGCCCATATGCAGGATTTACCGATAGGTGCCGATACACCGGGGGCTCTCCTTCAACGTCCAATTGCTTATTACCACTGCGAACCCTTAACGGCTCTTGACTTTCGATCAGTCTATTTGAATCCGGATGCGGGCCAGTCGAGGGCGTTTCTCCGACCATTAACTGAACGATTGTAATTAATTTACTGATACTCGACGTCAGTAGAACCAAGACCTCACTTGGCTTAATCAGTCGGTGACTTTCCTGCAAATAGGCACAACAACTCAATGGGTGCTCCAATATTGACAGTGCAAAAACACAGTCACTATTATTTTCTTAGTATAGAAGTCCGTCGTTTGGGGTTCGCGACCACCTTCGCCGTTAGAGGCGGCGTGAAAATCCTTACTGTTTAACCCTCAAGGTCGGTCGTGGTCGTTTGAAGTCGGCTGCGGAAACGCTCGAGGAAACCCGCAACCGCCCTCTTCTCACGAGTGCGAAATGCGGATAAGACCTCCGCGATCCGCGCATAGTAGGGTTTATGGATTCGTCGAAGCAGGCGCCGTGCGTACTCGGTAAGGACCAAATGGTAGGCGCGGCGATCCCCCAACACGGGCATTCTCACGAGCAGCTGCCGTTGGCCGAGATTGTCGATCAAGGTGCCGGTGCTGGCGCGGTTGATAAGCAGACGGCGCGCGAGTTCGGACTGGTTGATACCCTGCTTCTCGTAGTCTCGAACAATCATCAGCGCGTTGAATTGCGTCGGTGTCAGGTCGTAGGTCGCCAGAAATCGGGCGGCTGCGCGCTCCACGAGCTGATTCGTGTAAATCAGCGATAACAACAGCACCTCGTCCTGGGATTCGAAGGGCCGATTGAGTTCGATTTCCGCCTTGAGAGACATATTTTGCATTTAATATGATTTCATATTATATTACTTCATATTAATTATTTTGTGAATACTTTATTATGAACCCCAGACGCTGATCGTAAGCTAACGATGCGATTTTTACTCCTTATACTCGGGCTATTGCCCTACGCCGGTTGTGTCACCGTCGATGCGTGGATGCACGAGAAAGCAAGGCGGGTACCTCGCTCCGAGCAGTGGCTCCATCTCGGTATTGGCGTTTCGATTGTTGCCTTCGTGCTTTTTGCGTTTCTCGGAATGGTTTCGGTCGCGCTCATTGCATTGGCCGGAGCGCTCGGATTCATGGCGGTCGATGAATTCGGATTTCATGCAGGCCTGTCGCGACAAGAACGGCGTCTGCACGGGTTCGGCGCTATTGCATTGCTGCTGTTTGTTCTGATCTGGCTATGGACGGAATATCTACTGTAGAGACGGGCTTTGTATTTCAGCCGGGCTATTCCGTGATGGTGTTGCTCGGGCTCTGCCTCGTACTCGGTTTTCCGGTAACCAAAGACATCACTGAACCTACCGACCGGCGCAGCTACTACACAATTCAAGCAATTACCCTGCTCGGCGCATTGCTTGGTGCGAAGCTCGCCGTGCTGATGGGCGATGCACTGTGGCCACTCGAGCACTTCGATGACTGGGCCGCGCTGATCGTCTCGGGGCGATCGATCATCGGTGCACTCGTGGTCGGTTTCGTGGTGGCTGAGATCGCAAAACCGCTCATGGGCTATCGCCTACCGCCCAATGATCGATTCGCGGTGGTCTTGCCATTCTCGATCGCGATTGGACGAATTGGCTGCTATCTCGCCGGTTGCTGCCGAGGACTGCCCTATGATGGGCCGTTCGCCACGACCTATGCAGACGGCATCTCGCGCCATCCGATCTGGCTTTATGAGCTTGGCTTTCACGTGGTGGCGGGCCTGCTGCTATTCGAACTTTATCGATGCCAACTCCTGCGAGCGCGGCTGTTCGCGCTGTATCTCGTTATGTACGGCGGATTTCGATTCATAAATGAGGCGCTTCGCGTTACTGAAAAAGCCTTTGGCGGATTTTCGGCTTACCAGTGGTTCGCGCTTGCGGCCGTCCTCCTCGGGTTGACCGGAATCATCGCGCGAAGTTTCGACCCTAACTCCAGCTTGAGTAAACGGAGGTTAGCAGCATGAATACAGCGCCGGAACAGAACGAAGGCCAGCCGCCTGAGCCAGAAAACACGCGCGCACCTAATACGGTCGGCCGCCGCGTGCTAAAAATCGCGCTAATCATCCTCGTCGGTATACCTTTGCTGGTCATCGCATTGGCGTTACTGGTGCTCGGGGCGTGCTTCATCAGCTCATTGTGAAAGCCTTCGTCTCCGGGATAAAACGCCAAATGCATCGGGATATATGCGCGGATCCCGTCTTGCACGGGCTGGTACTCAATCTCTATCTCAACGGCGAGCAGTATCCACACAGGGTGGACGACTACTTCCCACCCGCCGAGCACGTGGAGCACGAACTTGCCCTCGCCATGCACTCCCACATGCAAGATGAAGACAAACACATTCGTCTTTACGCAAAGGCCGTCAAGAAGCTCGGTCAAACGGTGCTTGAGCTACCGCTCGATCGTGTCTTCAATCATGTCATCCGCTCCCACACGAGTGAGTCGTTTGCGATACACGCCAACGACGACCCGGACCAGCAACGTTGGAAGCTCGCAAACTTCTTTGCGCATCTGCATTTCCTGGAAACGCGCGTGGCACAATCGCTTGAGTTTCATCTCGATGCGTGTGCGCAGTCACCCTCGGACTATCCAGCGAAAGTAGTCTCGATAGTACTCGCCGATGAACTTCGCCACGCCTCCTATACACGCGACGCGGTTCATACCTTACTGCCGCACGCAAAAGCGCATACGGTTCTTGCTGCGCATGCGAAAGCCGAAACGACGGCCAACGTCGAATTTTCGGCCCGGGAACTGAGCCGGCTGGTAACGGAGAATTGCGATCGCTTTCCGCGCAACAGACGCTGGCTGTATCGACTCTGCACCGTCTTTCTTGCCCAGGTGATGAGCTATGCCTAAACAGAGCTTAAATCTCCGAGCTGCGACTCGACCCAGCAGCCTCGAAGAGAAGCTCGAGGCAATCGCCTCACCGCTACGTTGCGCCGACGCGGACAATGTGCGGGCTCGATTCACGCTGCCATTGCAATCGCGATTATTGAAGACAACCCTGAGTCTGTGCGATGTCTGCCTTGAGCACGTACCGGCGGCGGTATTTGTTCTCGAGGGTAGGGTGTACTCGAACAGTATTTGCGACGCACACGGCCTACGCGAGGCACTGCTCGAGAATGACCAACACTTTTACCGACTTTCGAACAAGGATCAGTGGGGGCGAATCTATGACGATGACGCGGTCGTCGACTTCCCCGCTTTCAAGGGTTGTTGTGGAGGAAGCTCCAAAACGAAACCCGTTGCCCCGGACTCATGGCCACACGAGTTCACCAACCAGCAGCGAAACAAAACCTGCACGGTGCTGGTCGAGATCACCGATGCCTGTAATCTGACCTGCCGAGTCTGCTATGCCGATGCAAAAGGCGATCGCGTGCTTCCGTTCGATAAATTTAAACACCATTTGACTCGACTGGTCGACGACAAGGGCACGATCGATTCCGTGCAGTTAACCGGCGGCGAGGCCGTAATACATCCGCAATTCTGGGATATCCTGCACTGGCTGTACGAGAACCCGGGCGTTTCGAAGATTTATCTACCGACCAACGGCATCGAATTCTCCAAGCCGGAGGCCGCGAAACGTCTGCGCCCATATCGCGACAAGCTACTCGTATTGCTTCAGTTTGACGGCGCCGAGATCGCGACCAACCAGGCACTGCGCGCGGCCAATCCACTCAATCCGCGTATGCGGCTAATCAAAGCCCTTGACCGCAATCGCATCGCCATGCAACTTACCATGACACTCGCGCACGGTGTGAGTGAAAGGGAAATCGCCTGGGTGGTGCGCCAGGGAATTAAGCACAAGCATATTCGATTGATCGGAATGTTGCCGGCGTTTTTCTCGGGACGCTATGAGCTTGCGGCCGACCCCATGCGGCGATTAACGCTCTCTGATGTCATCAAAGGCGTCGCTGCCGCACTTCCTTCACACGTCAAGACGAGCGATTTTCTCACCATCCCTTGCAGCCACCCGAACTGTGGCTGGACCACATTGTTCGCTCGGCGTTTCGGGTTGTTCTTTAATATTGCACGGCATGTCAATTTGCGAATGGCAATGGATGAGGTCGCCTACAAGACGATTCTCAGCAAGCCAGAGATACAGGACATCATCGGCACGAGTTATCCTCGCGGCTGGCGAAAAGTGGTTGTGCGACTTGCAAGAAAACTCATCCGGCCGCGCGACGTTTTTGGGATTGCCATCAAGCCCTTTATGGATCGTTACAATTACGATCAAGATAGAGTATCGGCCTGCTGTCACCACACACTCGATACCGAAGGACATCTTGTTTCGTTTTGCGAATACAACGCGACAATGCGCGCGCAGGACAGCTGGTCAAAATTTCCGACTCTGAAGTCGACCCGGACGCGC
>CAXMMZ010000149.1:0-2980 GCA_964194565.1 Arenicellales bacterium | reverse complement strand
AGGATGCGGTGATACGAACGCGCGGATAGATTTAGTTTCTCCATGGCACGATCGATGAGGGACTCACACGCATCGTCGAGCGTGACGAAACGCTGTAGGCGTTGGCCTGTTAGCGTATTGTTTAGCGCGCCCTGCCGGTCGAGTTGGCGTTGCCATACGGCGCTCACGCGGTTGCGTACAGTGTGCGTAGTTTCGGTATTGATATCGGTTCGCCGCAATGCCTGGCGCGGCACGCTGGGCACCCGAACGTGCAGATCGATGCGATCCAATAGCGGGCCGGAGATTCGGGCGATATAACGGTGTACTTGATCGGCGCTGCAACGACACTCACGAGACGCATCGCCGAGGTAACCGCACGGGCACGGATTCATCGCGGCGATCAGTTGGAATCGTGCCGGGTACTCCACTTGGCGTGCGGCACGCGAAATATGAATCACGCCGGATTCCAACGGTTCGCGGAGTTGCTCGAGAACTCTCCTATCGAATTCGGGTAGTTCGTCTAAGAACAGCACGCCGCGGTGCGCGAGTGAAATCTCCCCGGGCCGTGGGTATGAACCGCCGCCTACCAATGCGGCGCCCGACGCGCTGTGGTGCGGTGCTCGAAACGGTCGTTGCTTGAATGTTGCGATATCGAAGCCACGGTGGCTCGCGGATTGAACCGTAGCATTTTCTAAAGCTTCGGCCTGTGACATCGTGGGCAGGATGCCGGGTAAGCGCATGGCAAGCATGGTTTTGCCTGTGCCCGGCGATCCCAGCATCAACAAACTGTGGCCACCGGCGGCGGCGATTTCCAGAGCGCGCTTGGCAAACGGTTGGCCCTGCACATCGGCCAGGTCGACACCGGCCGCTTGTTGGGTTGGCGGGGGCGGTGCGACGGGTGCCGACAGGGAGTGGTGGCCATCGAGATACGCGGTAGTTTCGAGCAAATGCGCGGCCCCAAGAATATCGGCGGTGGGCACGAGCGCTGCCTCGGCAAGGTTGTCGTGCGGCACAATCATAGTCCGAGTCTGATGCGTCGCGGCGATGACTGCGCTAAGTGTGCCCTTAATGGGCCGCACAGCACCGCCTAGTGCGAGTTCGCCGACCCATTCCAACTCGGCGACGTTGCCGGCATTGATTTGCTTGGAGGCCGCGAGGATGCCGATTGCAATCGGCAGATCGAATCGTCCCCCGTCTTTGGGCAAATCGGCCGGCGCCAAGCTCACGGTAATGCGTCCGCGCGGAAAATCGAAGCGGGAATTGATAATGGCACTGCGGACGCGGTCTTTACTTTCTTTGACCACGGCTTCCGGTAGACCGACGATAGAAAAACACGGCAGACCACCGGAGAGGTGAACTTCGACGGCCACAGGCGGGGCATCGATCCCGACTTCGGCCCGTGACAATACAACGGCAAGAGACATCGCAACCATCCTTGGTAGCTGGGCTCGTTATAGTGACAGATCGACACGCGAACTTCCAGCCCGCAATGGCGACTATCGCTTATAGTGTGGGGCTATCGTCGATATCGGCGTCGGTATCGGCGCCGGTTTGCGGCGCGAGTTTCTGTTCGAGCTCAGCGACCTGAGTTTCGAGGGCAATCAATTTCTCACGGGTGCGAGCGAGCACCGCTTCCTGCACTTCAAGTTCCTCTCGGGTAACCAGGTTCATGCGCTCGAGTACGGCGCGAATAGTCGCGTCCAAATTTTTCTTCAGATCGGCGGTCAACTCTCCGGGAAACGTGTCGGCGATGAGTCGCGACAAGCGCTCCAACGGCTCAATCGGCCTCATCGTCCCAGCTCATCGGTGCGGTAATTTGCGCTCATAGTTGATCCATACGATATTCGACATAGGATTCGTCGCGTAGCCGGCGCACCCACTGGTCATAGTCTTCGTCGGACTTCCGCGCACGAATCTGCTGCAGGGCAATTTGGCGATCGCGTTCGTCCTTTACGTCTTTATCGCGGCGTTCGATGACTTCAATCAAATGCAGGCCCAACTGCGTTCGTATGGGTTCACTCACCATACCCGGTTCAAGCTCGTCCATCGCGCGCTCAAAATCTGGAGGCATGAGCCCAGGACTGATCCAATTCAAATCTCCACCATTAACCCGTGTCGCGCGGTGTTCGGAATAGAGTCGGGCCAGTTCCGCAAAATCCTCACCCGCCAATATACGCTGGCGGACCCGCTGCAAACGTTGCCGCACTTCTTGCTCGTTCAACAATGCAGTGGGCTTAATAAGGATGTGCCGTACCCGTGACTGAACGACGACATTTTCAGCACCACCTCGCTCAGCATTGAGACGTACGATATGAAAGCCGCCCGGACTGCGCACCACGCTAGAAAACTCGCCGGGCTTGAGATCCTGGATCGCCTGCAAAAACAGGGTCGGCAGTTGACCAGCCTTGCGCCATCCCAATCGCCCCCCTTCGAGCGCGTCCCGCGCCTCGGAATATTCGGCCACCACCTCCCCGAACGCGACACCCTGGCTGGCTTTGTCATGGGCTTCGTCAGCCCGTTGCCGTGCCGCATCGACCGTAACGGCAGTAGCCGATTCGGACACCGTCACCAACAGATGCGAAACATCGTACTCCGCCTCCAAATTGCCAACGCTCTGGATGGCGAGAAAAGCATCGATCTCTTCGGGGCTCACCGCGACCTTAGCATTGATCTCGCGATCTACGAGCTGAGTGATCACGAGTTGTATTCGCAACGTCTCGCGGAACCGGTCGCGCCCGATGCCGTCGCCTTGCAATACTTGCTCGAGCTGCGCCAAAGATAGCTTGTTTTGCTGCGCTACCGATTCCGCTGCCGCATCTACCATACTCTCGTCGATTCGAATACCCACGCGGTCGGCGTACTGCAGTTGCAACCGCTCGACAATCATGCGCTCCAACGCTTGGCGACGCAGTACATTGGACTTCGGTATCGGTGTACCGGTGGATTTGAAATCCCGAATGATAGCCTTGAGTTCGCTATCGAACTCAAGCTCGGTGATGAC
>CAXMMZ010000148.1:0-2936 GCA_964194565.1 Arenicellales bacterium | reverse complement strand
AGACACAAAATTCACGAAATTGCGAACTCCGCGGTGATACGGCAGCATATGACCACACTGTTCAAATTAAACTAGTTAACCAGATTCTAGAATGAAGACTATCATGTTGCGAAATCGATTGATGATGGGCCTGTTACTTATAGCCGCTGTTAGCGCATGCGACATGCTCGAAGCCGCCCAACGCCACCAACCCAACGACGGCTGATCTTCAAGTCGGTGGACAACGAGGGTTTACTGCGTAACGGCAATGCGGATGCAGCGTGGTTGCTGATCCTCGCCCATGGCGCGGGCCCAAGCCCACGGCCGACGCGGGGCACCCAGTCCGGCGGCGGCATTGCGAGATGAGTGGCAGCGCGTCATACAGCGCGGCATAGCGACCGGTAGGGCTCCCGCGCGGATCGTTATCGGCGGAAAATCATTAGGCGGGCGGATCGCGAGTATGGTGGCTGAACAATCCGGCGTGGGCGGACTCGTATGCCTCGGTTATCCGTTTCACCCGCCCGGCAAACCGCAGCAACTGCGAACCGCACACCTCGCATCGCTTGCGGTGCCGACGCTCATCTGCCAAGGCGAACGCGATACTTTCGGTTCGCGAACCGAGGTGGAGGACTACGAATTATCCCAGTCGATTCAACTGCATTGGCTGGCCGACGGCGACCACAGCTTTAAACCGCGAAAACGATCCGGGCACACCGAGGCCGATAACCTCGCGGCGGCGAGCCAAATGATCGTTGATTTTATCAGGCGCTTGGCCTAGGCGTTAGGCCGGCGTTGACGACGACAATGGTGCACCCTCAGGCTGACAGCGATTTCTGTAGGCCGACACCGCCGAATCCGTATATGATCGATTAGTCGCGCCGTCGCGTCGCTTTGATTTAATAACCAACAACTACCAAACCGGGTTTGCAATGAAGACAGGATTTCTCTACGACGAACGCTACCTGCAGCACGACACCGGCGCCAGACACCCGGAGCGAAGCGCGCGCTTGACTTCGACGATGCAACATTTGAGCGCGCAACCGTGGTTCGAGACTCTACCGCGCATTGCCGCGGCTATGCCGGAGCGGCGCTGGGTCGAAACGGTACATGCCACCGACTACAGCGACCGCGTCGCGGCGCAGATCAACGACGGCGCATCGTTTATCGACACCCCGGACGTAAGCGTAAGTATCGACTCCCACAACGTTGCGTTGCTCGCGACCGGTGGGGTTTTGCAAGTAGTGGATGCAGTCATGCAGAAGCGTGTCGACAACGGCTTTGCGTTGATTCGCCCGCCCGGCCATCACGCCGAAGCCGGCACCGCACTGGGTTTTTGTCTGTTCAACAATGTCGCCATCGCCGCGCGCTATCTGCAACAACATTACGGTCTGGATAAGATTCTGGTCATGGATTGGGACGTACATCATGGCAACGGCACGCAGCATATGTTCGAGGAGGACCGCTCGGTGCTGTATGTGAGTACCCACCAGTATCCGTTCTACCCAGGCACCGGCGCCTACTCCGAGACCGGCATCGGCAACGGCCGCGGCGCGACCCTGAATTGCCCGATGGCGGCCGGCTCGACCGATGACGATTACCGGCAAGCTTTCAGTGAAAAGATCATCCCCAAAATCGACGAGTTTAAACCCGACGGGGTGCTGATTTCGGCCGGGTTCGATGCCCACCAAGCCGATCCGCTCGGGCAGATCAACCTATCCGCGGAGATGTACGGTTGGATGAGCCAACGCCTGATGGAAGCGGCCGACCGCCATTGCGAAGGCCGCTTAATCTCAATGTTGGAGGGCGGCTACAACCTCGATGCGCTACCGCTGTGCGTGGCACAGCATTTGCAGGTGTTGATGGGAACGACGCCGAGCGACGGGTGATCGACGCTGCTTAAGAATAGCCCGGATATTTAGCGGAGACGGGCCAGAACCATATTCAATATTCGAACCGATTACCCGGTAATTTAGCGTACAGAGCCTCCATACAGTATGTATTGCCCGGATTTTACCGATCGGCGGTTTTCCGCTTCGCCTCTAACCGCGCTACGCATCAGCCAAGCAATCGCGCCAACTACTTAGCCTGATTTCCCCTTAATTTGGTCTCTTCGTGAGTTCAGGTTAGCGGATTTTTGCCGCGACAAGGTCCTGCAAAGACGTTTCCGGCCGCGCCCCAAAATGACTGATGATTTCGGCCGCTGCAATCGCTCCGATGCGTCCCGCCTGGGACAGATCCATTCCCCGCGTAAGGCCGTATAAAAACCCCGCCGCGTACGCATCACCTGCGCCGGTCGTATCCACCACCGCATCGACCGGTTCGGCGTCGAGCACGTGCAGTTCGTCGGCCGACACCACCACCGCACCTTTGTCACTGCGCGTGAGCGCCGCGATATCGCAATCCACACGCACCGCTTGTAACGCTTCGTCGAATGTATTTGTTTGGTACAGCGATTTTATCTCTTCTTCGTTCGCAAACAACACGTCGACGTGACCTTTGACGAGATTGCGAAACGCGTCGCGATGGCGCTCGACACAAAACGGATCGGACAGGCTTAGCGACACAAGCCGCCCGGCACCGTGCGCGATCTCCGCGGCTTTCACGAACGCCTGTTGCGCGGCCGGCGGATCCCACAGATAACCTTCGAGATAAGTCAACTTCGCGGCCGCGACGGTATCGGCATCGATATCCTCAGGGCCGAGTTGAACACAAGCACCGAGATAGGTTTGCAACGTGCGCTGCGCATCCGGCGTGACAAACACGAGACAGCGTGCGGTCGAAGGTCCGTCGGTGCTGGGTGCGGTGTCAAAATGAATGCCGAGTGCGCGGATGTCGTGGCTAAAAATATTTCCGAGCTGATCTTGTTTGACCTTACCAATAAACGCACCGTTGCCACCTAGCGACGCGAGTCCTGCAATCGAGTTTGCGGCTGAGCCGCCAGAACATTCCACGGCCGG
>CAXMMZ010000147.1:0-27849 GCA_964194565.1 Arenicellales bacterium | reverse complement strand
ACTGCGTCGGTTGAGTGGGAAAACCGCCCGCCCCAGAGTTTCGATGTGCTCATTTGAATTTAACCGTGACCCGGACAGCCCCCGCGATGGGCGCGAGTATACCCCATGTTGCCGGCTTCCCGGGTCGCCGTACGGGGCTCGGGAAACGCCGCTGGCGGCGGTTTGATGCGCCGCGTCAAAGCCGCCGTATTGCTGCGATTCCGGGGCATGTCATGCCGAATCCGTTTGTCCGATCGGGTTGTCCGCCTATCGGACCTGAATTGCGGTGAGCGAGCGCGTCCTCTAAAGTTTACAGCACTTCCTCAGCACGTATTCGTGATGAGGGGACCTGGTTCGGGACACCTTCCTCAGACACCCCCACCTAGTAACCGGATCAGGACTATACCCCCCGATAACTCGGGGGGTTTTTTTGTTGCCGATACGCCTTGCAACTTCAATGGTGGATCACTATTGTGGGCTCCCCGTTTTGCCCGTGAAAGACAGCGCCCGCAGATTTATGAGCCTACGCCGTGCCCGCCAGTCTTTCTTGCCGAATTTCGGAAGTGCCACGACGGCGTTACAGATTTTGTTAGTGGCATTTGGGTTTTCCGTCATTATTACTTTGGGCCGTAATCCCGCGTGGCGGCCCGGTGCCGGCGAAGACCTGTTTCAACTGACGTCGCTGGTCATGTTGATTGTCATCGTTTGCGTCATCGTGCTGCGGTTGTGCACGGCGCCGCTGCGGCGTCTACCGATAGTCGCCGGCGCGATTACCGCGTTTATGATTCTTGTGGGTACGAGTCTTGTCGTTACCGAGCTGTGCGTATTTTTCTATTTCGACCTTCCCTGGACGTTGCAGGCGTGGCCGGATTGGCACGTGTCATTGTTGATCCGAGTTATCGTGATCAGCGCAATTATCAGCGCCTTCGCGTTGCGCTACATGATCGTATTTAATGCCGGACGCATCGAAAGCGAGGCCCAACAGGAAGACCGGCTGCAAGCCCTGCAGGCACGAATTCGCCCACACTTTTTGTTCAACAGCATGAACAGTATTGCCAGTCTGATCGGTTCCGATCCGCAATTGGCGGAAAAGGCACTCGAAGATCTTGCAGACGTATTTCGCTTAGTGCTATCCGATGCGCGTAAAATGGTTCCCATCAGTGCCGAAGGGCAGGTAGCGAGACAATACCTCGATATCGAGAAGCTGCGTTTGGGTGAGCGGCTGAGTGTTGAGTGGACGTCAACCAATGTGCCACGCAGCGCATTATTGCCGTCATTGACGCTACAACCATTGCTCGAGAACGCCGTGTATCACGGAATTGAGCCGAGTTACTCGGGGGGGACGATCCTTGTTAAGCTTTGGGCTCAAGACGAAACGCTCCATATTTCGATCCAGAATCCGCTACCCGAAGTCAATGCGGGTGTAGCGTACCGACGTGGTAATCGTATCGCCCTGGAAAACGTGCGGGAGCGCTTGATGCGTCATTTCGGTGGCCGTGCGACATTGCAAAACGCCGAACAACCCGGCACTTATTACGTACAAATAACGATTCCGATTATCCGCGGTTGAACATTCTAGACACGATCATCGATAAGTTTCGCCCCGATGTGGATACGCAAGGCGTGCCACGTGGCGGTGAATTTCTACCGGATTTTTGTCGTGGCTCGATCGTCATAAACGTCGTTATCCTGGCGGAATTTTTGGCCCTGGTGGGTACGGTATTGACGGAGCGATTGTTGGCTACCGTGTTCCACGATTTTCTTATGGTTTCAGTATTTGTACAGTGGATCGCGCTTACCAGCGTCGCGATTCTGTGTTTGTTGCGGCCGCGTATTAACCGGTTGCCTCCGAACCGCGCATTTCTGACGGCATATTTAATCTTGGTGTGTGTAGCCTGGGGCATCAGCGAGCTTATGTTGTGGGTATTGTGGGCAGCGGGATTTTTGGAGTCGCCACGACCCCAGTGGTACGGCCAGTTCCATATTCGCAATCTGATTGTAAGCTCGGTCGTCAGTGCGTTCGCGTTACGGTATTTCCTGGCGCGTCACCAGTTACGGCAAACGACGTTATCGGAGGCGAGTGCGCGGCGCGATGTATTAAAACACAGAATTCGCCCGCATTTTTTGTTCAATAGTATGAACATCATCGCTGGATTGATGCACCGGGCCCCGGCACGTGCCGGGGCGGCGATTGAGGATGTGGCGGATTTGTTTCGGCTTATGCTCGATGAGTCCAAGGATCTGGTGGGCCTGAACAACGAAATTGCGGTCGCAAAAAAATATCTGAAACTCGAGAAGCTCCGACTCGAGAAGCGTCTCACCGTTAATTGGGATGTCGGCCCGGTACCCCGGACTGCCAAAACCCCCACGCTAATTCTGCAGTTGTTGCTGGAAAACGCCATTCACTATGGAGTGGAGCCGTTTTCCGAAGGGGGCGAGGTCGGTATCAAAATACAGGCAGTAGATGATAATCTTTATATTAATGTCGACAACCGGAGCGCCGATATTGAGCTTGATGACGCGTCACAGGCAGACAATACGGCCATGGAGTATATTCGAATGCGACTCAACGATTATTATCGTGCGGCGGCGAAGGTAATTGTGGCGACGCGCAATGGTCGTTTCGAAGTAAGTATTTTTCATCCATTACACGGGGCATCAGAATGAGAATCGTAATTGCCGACGACGAAAAGCTAGCTCGTGCCCGACTCCGGGAGCTTATTTCGAAAATTGGAGACCATACGGTTGTGGGCGAGGCTGTAAATGGTAGCGAGGCCGTTGAAAGGAGTCTGGAGCTCAAACCAACGGTGTTGCTACTGGATATCCGCATGCCAGTCATGGATGGCCTTGAGGCCGCGATGCATGTAATGTCGATGGAGAATCCACCGGCGGTAATCTTTACTACCGCTTATGACCAGCATGCCCTGGAGGCGTTTGAAGTCAACGCGGTGGACTACCTGTTAAAGCCAATTCGCAAAGATCGGTTGGCGGCGGCGTTACAGAAAGCACGCCGAACGTCGATGCGCCAGTTGCGGCAACTCAACCAATCCCAAGATGAGCCGGCCGCACGCACCCATATCAGTGTACATATGCGCGGGCAAATAAGCCTGGTTCCTGCGCAGGACATTATTTACTTCATGGCCGACAGTAAGTATGTGACGGTACGCACATCGACTGAGCAACATTTGATTGAAGATTCCTTGATCAGTTTGGAAGAGGAGTTCGGCGATCACTTTCTGCGCATACATCGCAACGCGCTGGTAGCAGTGAACTACATCCGCGGTATTGAAAAACAGCCCTCCGGTCGCTGGTGCGTGTTGCTCAAAAGCACCGATGACAAACTTGACGTGAGCCGGCGCCACACGCCGGCGGTGCGCCGGTGGACCCGTCGCTAATTTCCTATCAATTCCTAGTAGAACCACTCTAGGGTAAGGGTACCAGTCATGGCGGCGCTGCGAATCGTGACCCGTAAAAGTCGGTTGGCGCTTTGGCAGGCCGAACATGTGCGCGATCGATTATTGCAGGCTCATCCTGACCTGCATGTCGAGTTCGTCGCGATCAGTACCCAAGGCGACCGGACCCTCGATGTGCCATTGGCAGCGTTCGGGGGTAAGGGATTGTTCCTGAAAGAACTGGAACAAACATTGCTGGACGGTCGCGCCGATGTCGCCGTGCATTCGATGAAGGACGTCACCGTTAAACTGCCGGACGGATTGGATATACCGGTGGTCCTTAAGCGCGGCAATCCCAACGATGCGTTGGTGTCGAATCGATATGCGGAACTGAGTGCGATGCCGGCCGGCGCGCGGTTAGGTACCTGCAGCTTGCGCCGCAAATGTTTGATCCGTGAACGCTTCCCGACGCTTGAAGTCGTCGATCTGCGCGGTAACGTCACTACCCGCCTGGCACGCTTGGACGAAGGCATATTCGATGCCATTATTCTCGCCGCGGCAGGTCTCGAACGGCTTGGCATCGCGGAGCGAATTCGTGGCCAACTCGATAATAAGGTTTTCTTACCGGCGGTGGGGCAGGGCGTGATCGGGATCGAGTGCCACGAGGACGACAGGCGCAGCATCGAGCTTCTCCAACCATTACATGACACTCGTACAGCCACCGAGTTGGCTGCTGAGCGGGCTGCCAACGCGGCGCTGCAAGGCGGGTGTAATGTACCGCTCGCAGTGTTCGCAGAGGTAAGAAATGATCGACTCGATGTGCGTGGCATGGTGGGGTTGCCGGACGGTTCGCGGGTGTTGCGAGAATCGCTAAGCGGCGCGGCGGCCGACGCCGCGGCGCTGGGTACGGAACTGGCGAGCCGGTTAATCGCGCGCGGCGCGGACCAGATATTGCGGGCTGTGTATGCCGGGTGAGTTGAATGGGCTACGGGTTTTGGTGACGCGCCCCGCATTACAGGCTGGCCATTTGGCGAAGCTGGTTGAGGCAGCCGACGGTACGGCTGTGCGTTTTCCGGTCGTTGAGATCGTATCGGCCGTGGACCCGATGCCGCTGGAGCGAGCCGCCGAGCGGTTTTTGGAATTCGATGTTGCGATTTTTGTCAGCGCCAACGCAGCACGTTATTCGGCGCCGCGAGTCGCCGCATGTAACCGCGGTGCGCCCGGGGTACCGTTGATTGCGGCGCTTGGCGACGGCACCGCCCGAGCGTTGGCCGCGCATGGCTTGGTGGCGTCGCTGTTGCCGAATGGACGCTACAGTGCGGACGGATTGCTGGCTACGACGGCGCTGAACCGAGTGGCAGGGCGCAGTATCGTTATATTTGTTGGCGACAAAGGTCGACCGACGTTAGCCGAAACGCTCGCAGCCCGCGGTGCGGAAGTCGAGGTCGTGGTGTGCTATCAGGTACAACCCGGCGTGGTCGATCCGGGACCATTGCTGGACGAGTGGCGCGACCTGGGCATGGGCATCGTTACTGTCACTAGTGCCCGCATAGCCGAAATTTTGTATGATCGGCTAGCCGCTAACGGGCGTTCGTTGTTGTTGAGGGCGCCGGTCGTGGCCATGAGCGAACGTGTCGCACGGGTTTGTTGTCGGCTCGGGTGGCAACAAACACCGTTGGTCGCCGAACAAGCCAATGATGTCGGAATCGTTAACGCAATTAAACTTTGGCGGCGAACGAATCCGGCCTGATTCGGGCTACAATAAAAGGCCATCTATGTCGTTATTCTCATCCGACGACAACATGATGAGTGATTAATATTTCTAACTGAGGAACGTCCCCACCCGGCGATGTTCGAGGGAGTCAGATCGTGACACAGTCAATCGAATCAACAGCCGAGCCCGACAACGGCGCGGCCACCTCCAGCACGGAATCCGTGGTGACGAAAGCCGAGATGGCTGCCGCCGCGATGATGCCGGGAGCCCCGAGCAGCGGCGGTCGCGGCGCTGGATTGGCGCTTGGCATCATTGCCTTGGTCGTTAGTATCGTGGCGTTTCTGGTGGCCGGCTACCTGTGGTATCAGTCCGAAGTCAGCGCCAAGCTTGAATCGGGCAAAAAAGATAGCCAATTGATGGGTTTCAGCCAGCAGTTGGCGGCGGGTACCGAGCGCGCCGCGGACCTTAAATCCAAACAAGAGGCGCTGACTACCGCCCACGGCGAGTTGCGCCAACAACTCCTCGGACAAGAAGCCAAGCTACTGGATACCCTGCATGATGATAAGCGCGAGCGGAGTACTGAGATCGACGCACTGCGGGCCGAGTTTCAGAATTTGTCCGACTCGGTATCGAAAGTTTATCAACAACTAAATCGCAGTCTCGATAGCTGGACAGTCGAGGAAGTGGAGCAATTGCTGTTGTTGGCTAATCATCGCCTGCAGTTATCCCGAAATGTCGATATGGCTGTTACGGCCCTACAACTGGCTGACCAACGACTCGAAGATTTTGGCGATCCGCAGTTTCTGCCCGTGCGTAAGGCCTTGGCCGCTGAAATCGCGACGCTGGACGCGGTGACGCGCATCGATATGCCTGGATTGACCTTGCAGTTGGCCGGTTTGGCAGGAGCGGTGGACGGCCTTCCGCTGTCGCGCCAAGTGCGCCCCGAGGACACGCCACTGCCCGAAGCGGAACTCGAAGCGACCGAGCGCGTGGCCAACGCGGCGCGGCAGATATGGAACGACCTGCGCGGATTGGTCCGTGTTAAGGAAATCGATACGACCCGCAAGCCGCTCTTGATGCCGGAGCAGCACTATTTTGTCACCGAAAATTTAAAGATTGCGCTAAACAGCGCCCAATTTGCACTGCTGCGCGACGACCCGGCGGCGTACCAGCGTAATCTCAACAACGCCAAAACCTGGATCGGCGAAATGTTCGATAATTCGGACGCGGCCGTAAAAAACCTAATTACGGAGATTGATGCGCTGCTAGCGGAACCGGTGCAAGTGGAATTGCCCGACATTTCGGGCTCACTCGCGGCATTGCGCGAAGTGATAAGTGTACGGAGCGTGCAGTGAAGTCCTTAACCTATCTATTCGTCGTTCTTGCGGTCGTCATCGTATTGACGCTGTTGGCACTGGAAGATACCGGTTATGTTTTGATATCGCGAGCGCCGGTCGAAATCGAAATCTCGCTCGCGCTATTCGTGCTGGTATTGTTCCTGGCATTTGTGGCATTACATCTGACATTGCGATTTGTGAATCGTATGTACACCGCGCCACGCGATATCGGCAAGTGGCAAGCGCAAAAGCGTACCGAGCGCGCCCAGACTGCGACCATGAAAGGCTACGCGGGACTCATCGAAGGTGACTGGCAGAAGGCCGAAAAACAGCTGACGCGCGACCTCGAACGCAGCCCAACGCCGTTGCTGAACTACCTCGGCGCCTCTTACGCGGCGCAACAGCAAGGCGACGTAGCCCGGCGCGATGCGTACCTGCAGGATGCTCAGGCGGCCGACCCGCGAAGCCGGGTCGCCGTGCAACTGACCCAGGCGCGTATGCAGTACCAAAACGGTCAGTACAATGAAGCGCTGACAACATTACAGCAGCTGTACGCCGTGGCACCCCGTAATCCGTCCGTAGTGCGTTTGTTAACCGACGTCGCGCGTCATCTCGGCGATTGGAATCAGGTAACGAGTTTATTGCCGGCCGCGCGCAAAACCGGTGCTTATACCGACCAAGAGTTATCGCAACATGAATGCGATGCTGTGCATGAAGTATTGTCCGCGGCAGCCCATGCAGAAGGCGGCGCCGTTGCGCTGCAACAGGCGTGGCAGGGTTTGAGTCGCTCGCAGCGTAAAGATGCGCGATTAATAGAAATCTACGCGCAGCAGCTGATCGACACCGGCGGCATGGATCGTGCCGAAAAAATATTGCGCGTCACGCTCAAACGCAATTGGCAACGCCCGCTCGTGCATTTGTATGGGTTGGTCAATTCCTCGCGGCCCGCCGAGCAATTCAAAGTCGCGGAAGCATGGGCTATATTACACCCTGCGGAGCCCGAATTGATGCTCACGTTGGGTCGTCTCGCGGTGCTTAATAAACTCTGGGGTAAGGCGGCGAGCTACTTTGAGACCGCTATCGCCGAGGGCGATAGCGACGAGGCCTATGCGGCATTGGGCGAATTGTTGGAACAACTGGGTGAGCACGACAAGGCACGGGAGATCTATCGCCGCGGATTACAGCAACACGGTTCTGGTGCCACGACACGCTTACCGAGAGCACTTCCCGATTCCAACGACGAGCCGCAGCCATTGGACGGTATCATCAAGGCGGCTCCGGGAAAATCCTAACAGAACAGCGAGCGGCTAGGATTCAATGCAGTCGGCCGTCGCTGCTTAACCAGCGTCGCAGCGCTGCGAGCGGTTTCATCACGTAGCCATAAACTATCTTTCGTGCGAATTCGACAGCCCGCCAGGCTCGCGATGCTTTAATAGCGTCTAATTCGGGGCACGCCTCCTGTGCCGCGGGCAGCAGCGGTTGTCTCAACAGTACATCGATATCAAGTATGGCGGATTCGCCATTCATTAGGCGTTGGATATCGCGCTGCAGCGTGATGCATTCCGCCCGCGTCGCCGCAAAATCTAAATCTAGCGCCTGAAAACACCGTCGGATAAAAGCCTCGATGGAGTCATTAACGAGAATGCGTTGAAACATCCGCACATAAGGCAAGCGCTCGACCGCGAACTGAAATAGGCCGCGAAACAAAACAAACTCGGGCGATACGGTATGCGCGAGACTCCACTCCGGATTCCGGAGGCAATAGTGATCGTTGGCATCGATAACGATGTGATCGGGAACGCAGTTCAACAGCTCGCCGCTGTCGTTGCCCTGTGCTTGTTGCTCAGTCAAAAACTCATAATATCGCCGCAATTCATGGTAAAACGTATCGAGCAGGTCGTGGCTGCGCAGCGCGCGCAGCCACGACATAGTTACGGTAATTCCTTCGTCGAGCGCATAGGGATTAACGCTATGCCGCAGCATCCCGTTGCTGCGGGATTCGCGACCACCCTCGAGACGAGTCACGTCAACGAGCTCGACACCAACTCTGCCGCTGTGGGTGGTGTGAAACTCGGTATTGTGTGGCGAGCCGTATACCCTAACGAAATCCGCACGCAGCGCACGGTCGATAGTCGGCTGGTTGCGGGCAAGGATCAACAAAAAAGAATTAGCATAGGTACCGACATCGTTGTTCTGGTGTAGGCCCTCCCATAACGCCGCTTCGTCGTGGCCGGACCCAAGGACTCCCGCGTAATCGCGCGAGTGCAACGACTCGAATTGGGTGAACGCAAATCGATTGCCGTCGAGGTAATTCTGGCTGAGCACGAGCTCCGGTAATTTGTAGTCGGGAAACGGGTAGTACCAGCGATGTGCCGGGCCGAGTGGAGTTAGTAAATTCTCCCACTCGCGCCGTGTGAAGGTTTTAATGCCGGCGTGTCGTGGGTAATTATGTACGCCTACATAGGGTTGAGCGTAATGGTCTTCACTCGATCCCAATAAGTATTTCAGTCCCGTCCGATTTTCGATTGCCACCACGACAATGCCATCGTCGTTGATGCTGGATAGTGCGCGTTGCAGAATTGCCGCCACCGCTTGCTCGCTGCTCGTGGCATCAGGTAAATATCGCGCTGCGTATTCGAGGACACCGACTAAAAAAACCGCACCATAGCTGCGTTGGGGGAATACCAAATCGTTAAAGTTGCCGCATGCCACGGACACGGTGGGTAAGTCGCGACAGCGGCTAGCTGCAATCTTCGCGCGCCGTAGGCTGCCTTCTACCGCATCCACTGTGACGCCGTTTTCGCCAAGAAAACGGGACAACGCGCCGCATCCGCAACCTAATTCCAATACCGCTTTGAGATGCGGTATCTTGAAAATCCGCAGCAAATTGGCGCGCTTACTGGATAGGTGATATTCCGACGGCCAGTCGCGAATACCGGATTGCAGTTCCGATGACAACGTCGATCGATTCGTACATTGGCTCAATAGCGACAACAAATAAGTTTCCGCGTCGTCACCGTCGGAGTAACCGAACTCCGTATTACTGGTGTCCGCGGCAACCCAGACTCCAGAATCATGTTGTATTAAACGATTGCTCTGGGTGAGGCGCGGCATGGTCAGTGGCGCAGCGATTGGCCAATGAGCGCGTCGGAGAGGAGCGTATGCGGGCCGACTGTCGTCACGCGCTAGTACGGGCTTCACTAGCAAACTCGAACGAATCGGACAATAACCGATCATCCGGCAAGCCGTGAGCAGCGAACGCGAGTTTGCCCGCATCAATCATCGGTGGTGGACCGCTGGCATAAACTTCATATTGGTCCAGGTCGGGATAGCGTTGCACAACTGCGTCGTGTACCCAACCGGTTGCTCCCTGCCATTGATCCTCGGGCATTGGTTCCGATAACACGGGAGTATATTGAAATTCCGCATTGCTTTGGGTCCAGACTTGGGCCAATTCGTCGAAATACAGATCGCGCCGCGATCTTACACCCCAAAACAAATGCATAGGTCGGGTGATACCGTCCGCAAACGCTTGTTCCAAAATGCTTTTAATGGGTGCGAATCCGGTGCCGCCTGCCATCAGCAGGATTGGACGATCTGAGCCGGTGCGCAAAAAGAATGTGCCGAGGGGTCCTTGCAGGCGCAGCAAGTCTCGTTCTTTCATGCGCTCGAACACGTGACTGGTGAATCGGCCGTCGGGGACCCGTCGAACATGCAGTTGCAACACGCCGTCTCCGGGCGGGGCGGCCAGCGAAAAACTCCGGCGGCGACCGTCGCGTAGTAGTATGTCAATAAATTGTCCGGCAAGATAGGACAGCGTGCGTTCCTGGGGTAGGGTCAAATGTACTTCCATCACATCGTGCGCCAGCGGCTTTAGCCGGGTAACACGGCAGGGCAGAATGCGAATATCAATGCCTGCGGCGGCAGCGATCTCCTGGGCATTTATAATGATATTTTCTAGTGGGCGAGCCTGACACAGTAGCACCTTGCCTTGTCCAATCTCCGCGTCGTTCAATGCGGTTTGCTGGTATTCGCCATACTCAACCCGACCGCGCACCAGGTCAGCTTTGCAGGTCGCGCATAAGCCATCTCTGCAGCTGTATGGGAAGATATGCCCTTGCCGCAGTGCGGCATCCAGAATGGTTTCACCGTCGTTGACGGCGAATTTGCTACCGTTGGAATCATTGCGTACTGTGAAGCTCATTGGCACCAGCTGGGTTGACAAACAACCGCGGATTCTCCCATGAATAGCGGATCAGTAAAACGCTTGCAACCGGAGATACCGAGAGCGGTCGCGATTTCGCCGATATTGACCGCCCGACCTGAACTATGCCCGAGCTTCCGGAAGTTGAAACGACATTACGCGGTATCGCGCCCCACCTAAATGGTCGCACTGTGGCCGAGGTTCGGGTCCGGGAACGGCGCTTGCGCTGGCCGGTTCCACGGCATTTACCGGCAACGCTGAGCGGACAAACCATTATCGGTTTGGCACGGCGTGCGAAATATTTGTTGCTGCGGGTCCCCACCGGAACGGTCATTTTCCATTTGGGGATGTCCGGTAGCATGCGTATCGTAGATCGCGCTGAGCCGGCCGCGGCGCACGACCATGTCGACATTGTATTAGTCGGCGGCGCCGCGCTGCGATTCCGTGACCCGCGACGATTTGGATGCATATTGTGGCGACGCGGATCGGATCCGAGCGGACATCGACTACTTCGGCACTTGGGCCCGGAACCGCTGGCGCCGGAGTTCGATGGCGATTATTTGTACAGGTGTTCGCGCCGTCGCTCGCTGGCTGTCAAAAGTTTTATCATGGATAGTAAGGTGGTTGTGGGGATCGGTAATATTTACGCCAGCGAGGCGTTACACCGCAGCGGGATTCACCCCCTACGCGGTGCTGGTCGGATCTCCCGCGAGCGTTACCGGCGGTTGGCACGGAGCATTCGCTCAACGCTGAATGAAGCCATCATGGCAGGTGGCACCACACTTCGGGATTTTACTAACAGCGAGGGTAATCCGGGCTATTTCGAACAGTCGCTACAGGTCTATGGGTGTGCAGGGAAATCCTGTGGGCGCTGTGGGAACACGATACGCCAGCGGGTTATCAACCAGCGCGCGAGCTATTATTGCGTGCGCTGCCAACGGTAGGCGTAAGGAATCGCTGATTATTTCCGGATTCGTAGTCGTCGGCCGCGGAATAATCAGACATTTCCTCAAGTGTTAGATCAGCTACTGATCCAAGTCCACTGATTTGATACGCGTTTTTGATTTTTCCTGGAATTTGGTGTATACATAAAGTAGCGTGCGGTAAGTGCCCCTTGCGGGAACTACCCCTTATAATTTCAATAAGATGTGCCGATCACCGAAAACACCCAAGCACGTGGGGGGCGCAGTGGCGCGGCGTCGTAAATACACTATAAAAACCGGGTCGAGAACATTTCCATGACTTACAACCGAATTGAGCAGGAGTTTGATGCCTACAGCGGCTGGCGAGAGCAATTGTACAGCGGCATTGTCGCGTATCGGGACTGGCTCAAAGATCAAAAACTAATCGATTACCAAACCGAACAGCGCTTCGACCAAGTGCTGTACACTTTGCAGGACGATAAGCTTCACGTCGCGTTCGTCGCCGAGTTTTCGCGTGGTAAGTCAGAGCTGATTAATGCCATGTTCTTTGGCGACTTGGGCCGGCGCGTACTGCCGTCGGCGGCGGGTCGCACCACAATGTGCCCGACCGAACTTTCCTACGATGCAGGTAGTGAACCCAGCATTCGTCTATTGCCGATCGAGACCCGCCGCAGCGGCACTACGATTGCCGAATACAAAGGTTTCGCCGATGAATGGGAAGCCAGCCCGTTGTATATCGATGACGCTAAGAAGATGTCGGAGGCATTGCATCGGGTTACCGAAGTTAAATATGTGACCCGCGAGCATGCGAGTTCGATGGGACTGCCGATAGCCAGTGAAGATGGCTCCGACGACGGCATGCGCGTGCGCAGCGATGGCTATGTGGAGATTCCACGCTGGCGCCATGCGATCGTAAATTATCCACATCCATTTTTAGAACAGGGGCTGGTAATTCTCGACACGCCGGGCCTAAATGCATTAGGTATCGAGCCCGAGCTCACGCTGAACATGCTGTCCATGGCGCAGGCAACTTTATTCGTGTTGGCGGCGGATGCCGGCGTAACCAAATCGGATATGGCATTGTGGCGCGATCATTTGTTTAGCAAAGAAAGCGGCAACGCCGTGGATCGGTTGGTGGTATTAAATAAAATAGACGTGCTGTGGGATGAACTACGGGATGAGGAAGCCCTTAAAAGTGAATTGGCCAGACAGATCGGCGATACCGCTGCCACGCTCGGGGTTCCTGAAGAACAGATCTTCCCGGTATCGGCACAAAAGGCGTTGCTCGGCAAGATTCGCGCCGATGAAGAGCTGGTAAATAACAGTGGTATTGTCGCCTTGGAAAGTGCCCTTACCAATATGGTGATTCCCGCGAAGCAGGAGATTATCTGTGAGAATATCCGCAGCGAAATCGCAGATATTGGCGCTATGACTGGAGCTATGATTGATCAGCGTTTCAACGATGTGAATGATCACATCCAGGAACTCGAAGGGCTAAACACCAAGAATATGGATGTCATTGAAGACATGATGGACAAAGTGCGCGACGACAAGCGGCATTTAGAGAAAAACCTGCGCAATTTTCAGGCAACGCGGGCAATTTTTTCGCGGCAGACAAATCAACTGTATGCACATCTCAATCTCGCCTCGTTAGATCGCCGTATTGCAGAAACGAAGAAAGACATGGAGATTAGCATTACCACTCCGGGTTTGCGTTCCAATATGTTGAAATTCTTTCGCGGGGTCGATTCGGCTATGGATGACGCCGCACAGCAGGCCGGCGAAATACAAGAGCTCATGGAAGGCGTTTACCGGAAATTTCAAAAAGAACACGGCTTGGCCGATATCCGGCCACGTCGATTCTCCACCAATAAATACCAGCGCGAATTAAAACGTCTTGAGGAACGTCATGACTACTTTGTTCGTGGTATGGCGATGGTCATGACGGAGCAAGCGGTGCTGGTGCGTAAGTTTTACGAATCGGTGGTGTCCAAGGTACGGCAGATTTTCGAGCGCGCTAACCGTGACGCCGACGATTGGTTACGAACCATCATGTCACCGATGGAATCCCAAGTGCGCGAGCATCAAGTGCAGTTGCGTCGGCGTCTGGAAAGCATCAAACGCATTCACAAAGCCAGCGACACGTTAGAAGATCGCATGGCTGAATTGCAGCATGTGCGCGAAGGTGTGTCGGGGGAAGCGCGCAAAACCAGCGAACTCCTGGAATCGGTGCTGCATAATCTTCAGAGTCAGGCTCGCGGCGACACTTCGCCGGTGGCGTTAGAGCAGACTGCCTGACCGAGTTACACGGAACTGATGACGGTCGTGGTGGGGGCGGTGCCGGGTTGCGGCGCGGTAAGCGCGTGGTATTTGTCCAATAATTGTGCGCGGCTCTCCAGGTGTTGTGGGTCCACCAGAATACACTCCACCGGGCATATCTCCACGCACTGCGGAGTGTCGTAGTGGCCTACGCATTCTGTGCATAGAGCCGCCTCGATTTCATAAACCTCGAGCCCCGGGTAGATTGCGTCATTCGGGCATTCCGGCTCGCAAACATCGCAATTGATGCATTCGTCGGTGATATATAGCGCCATGCGATCGGTACCTGACGTCGTCCGGCTACTCGCTCCGCAATTTTTCCAGCAGCGCCGCGTAAACTAAGGGATCGACAAACTGCGACACATTGCCGCGATAACGCGCGATTTCCTTAACCAGCGATGCCGACACGAAGGTGTGGTTTTCCGCCGGAGTTAAGAACATTGTTTCAATGCCTGAGTCTAGGCGGCGATTCATCGCCGCCAATTGAAACTCGTACTCGAAATCTGATACGGCTCTTAGTCCTCGCAAAATCACGCTCGCGCCTACGTCTCGGGCACAATCAATTAACAGTCCGGTAAAACCGATCACCCGCGCGCCGGGCAGGCCCGCGGTGACCCTCTCGGCTAGGTTTACCCGTTCTTCAAGGCAAAACAGCGGCGCCTTGGCCGGGTTGGATGCGACCGCGATGACTACCTCGTCGAAAATTCGCACCGCGCGCTGGATTAGATCGCTATGACCGTTCGTCATAGGATCGAAGGTGCCCGGATATATCGCTATGTTTGGCATGTCTGGAATAAAAATTTGTAACTAGCGGTAATCGTCATAAGCGTCTAACTGACGACGGCAATTTCCATTCTAAGTCACGTAGCCTACCCTTAAAAGGTCCACGACGCTATGCATCCATATCGGCGTCGTGAGTCTGATTGATGAACAACTGATGATTAACTTCGCCGTAAGTGCATTGTCTGTGGAGTTGCCAAGCGCCGGGTTTCATCGCCACGGATTCACCCAGTTCGCATTCGACATACACTAGTCCACTGCCTTGCAAACACTGGCTCGTCAGCAGAGATGAGCAAGCTAATTGCGCCAATCCAAGGTGGAATGGCGGATCGACAAAAATCAAATCAAACTCCCGAACGCAGGCGTTTAGGTAGCGCAGCGCGTCGGCGGTAACGATATTAATTTGAGCGGCGCCCAAGCTAGTGCGATTGTCGTGCAACTGCTGGATTACCTGCCGATCGTTGTCGACCATGACAACCGATTTTGCGCCACGAGAGGCAGCCTCGAATCCGAGCGCACCGCTCCCGGCGAACAGATCTAAGCACCTCCGGCCGCTGATATGCGGCGCGAGCCAATTGAACAAAGTTTCGCGGGCGCGATCCGAGGTTGGTCGGAGTTCCGGTGCGGTCGGAAATTTTAATACTCGCCGACGCCATACACCACCAATTATGCGCACGCGCGCCGTGTTATGCTTCGGCATGCTGCCATGTCTCTGTCTTATCGGGATGCTGCATTGAGCTTATCATGGGAGGACCATAGTGTGATCGATCCGGATACCGTATCGACCGATACGATTGCAACGCCTCCCCAAATGCGGGGGCTTTTGGCTCGGTTATCAAAAACCCGTGAAGCATTAGCTCGTGGATTTGGCAGTTTGTTTGGCCCGACTACCCGCCTTGACGAAGCGTTTTTTGAAGATTTGGAAGATCAACTGTTGTTGGCGGACGTGGGCGCCGAGGCATCGTGTGATCTTGTGACGCGAATTCGCGGGGGTGTGGCGCAGCGCGAGCCCGGCTCGGCGTTCGATTTTCACGGTGCGTTACGCCAGGCGATCGTTGACTCGTTACAGGCCGCCAGCCGACCGGTCGCACCGATAGGCGCTATCGGCAAACCATTGGTGATTATGATGGTGGGTGTGAACGGCGTCGGTAAGACCACGACAGTAGCGAAGCTAGCCCATCATCTATCGCAACGAAACCTGTCGCTCATGTTGGCGGCGTGTGACACCTATCGTGCCGCGGCGACCGAGCAGTTACAGACATGGGGAGAAAGGCTAGAGCTTCCGGTAGTGGCCCAAGGGCAGGGTGCGGACGCCGCGGCGGTGGCCCACGATGCGTTAGTCTCTGCCACGGCTAAGGCGATCGATGTACTGATTATCGATACCGCCGGCCGGCAACATACCCACGCTGGGCTGATGGATCAACTCGTCAAGACCAAGCGCGTGGTGGCGAATCTCAATGCGGCCGCCCCCCATGAGATTTGGATCACAGTCGATGCAGGAAGTGGTCAGAACGTGTTGTCGCAGGTGGAACAATTTGACTCCTGCCTCGGTCTCAGCGGGATATGCGTTACTAAATTGGACGGTACCGCTAAGGGTGGAATTGTAATCGGTTTGAGCAGGAAGTTTGATATTCCGATACGCTACATTGGCGTTGGCGAGGGTGTCGACGATTTGCGACCGTTCGATGCGGCGGAATTTGCGGAGGCGCTTGCGCCGAGTGCCGGTCCAACCGACCAAGCGTAAATGCAAGCTCCAGCGGCTCACCGGCCGTCGTACCCGCGGCGTTTTCGCGTGCCATATTCCGCTTACCTAGCGGCGCGCTTATTAATCGTTGTCCACAGCCGTAGAGTTGCCGGATCGAACGCTTAGTGATCCGATTCAGCCAGATATATAAGCGCTACTCCAATGGTTACGAGGCGCTTCGCCGCATCACTTTCCATGTCGCCCGCAATGAAATGGTGTTTCTTACTGGTCATTCAGGGGCCGGCAAAAGCACTTTATTAAAGCTAATCACGCTCGCCGAACGCGCAACTCGAGGCCAAATTGTTATTAACGATCTTAATCTGACGCGATTGCCGGCGCGGCGCATACCGCATTTGCGGCGTCGTATCGGAGTGGTGTTTCAAGATCACAAGTTGCTCTATGACCGGACCGTGTTTGATAACGTTGCCCTGCCGTTGGTGGTGTCAGGGGTCGCTCATAGAGAAATCGGTCGACGGGTGCGGGCTGCGCTGGACAAGGTGACTTTATTGGACAAGGAGCGCCTCTACCCGATCACGTTATCCGGCGGGGAACAGCAGCGCGTGGGTATCGCCAGGGCCGTCGTTAACCGCCCGGATTTGTTATTGGCGGACGAACCAACGGGTAATCTCGACCCGGATCTAGCGGACGAAATAATGAACTTGTTCTATTCATTTAATCAACATCAGGTAACCGTGCTTGTCGCCACCCACGACCAACGTCATTTGCAGCGATCCGACAAAAGAATTCTCGAGCTTAATGCCGGTGTATTAGTGCGAGGAGGCGATGAAGGCGCGATTGATTAGCTATGGGCTGCGTCATGCGCAAGTGCTTGTCACTACGCTCGGGCAACTCATCCGATCGCCACTGCCAACCGTGCTAACCGCCGCGATGCTCGGTATTGCCTTATCACTACCGGTAAGTTTGATGGTGTTGGTGAACAACTTGTCAGTGGCAACGGAGCAATGGCGTGGCCGCCCGCAAGTGTCTCTGTTTCTCGAGGCGGGAGTCGATACGGCCGCGGCGCGACGTATGGCGGCGGATATCGAGAGCCGCACTCCCGGCAGTGTCGTCACGTTCTTGTCCGCTACTGAGGCTTTTGACGAATTCAAACAACGCTCGGGATTCGGTGCGGCGTTGGACGTACTGCCGGAGAATCCGCTTCCTGCTGTTTTGGTGGTGCGCCCGGCCGATACTACGGGCGACCCGAACGCAGTGCAGCACCTGGCGCGGGATTTGCAGCGCTTGCCGGGCGTTGAAGTGGTGCAGTTGGATCTGGAATGGGTGCAGCGATTGCATGCGCTGCTGGAACTGGCGCGCCGCGGAATCGCGGTACTCGCCGCGGTACTCGGTCTCGGCGTGTTACTCATAATTAGCAATACGACACGGTTAGCGGTGCTCAATCGTCGCGATGAGATAGAGATTATCGATCGGATTGGTGGGACGCCGGCTTTTGTGCGTAGACCGTTCCTCTACGCTGGGCTGCTGCAGGGTTTACTTGGCGCCGCGTTGGCGTGGTTGGTGGTGCGATTGGCTCTGGGTCTACTGTCCGGGCCGATTCACGATCTTGCCACACTGTATGGTAGCAATTTTGTGTTGAGCGGGATGTCGGTGCGCATGACCTTGGGAATGCTGGGGCTCGGTGGTGTGTTGGGATGGACCGCATCGCGGCTGACGGTGGGTCGTCATTTGCGACGCCTGCGACCCGATTCAGGATAGTGGCCATACTCCTTCATGACTGATTTCAAGAGGGATTGTTGATATTGTATATATTATTATATAATAATATATAGGCTGGAACCATTCGCTTACTTAGCACTCTAACGATACGATTGCCAACAGTTTTGGCACTCTTTGCCTAGGAGTGCTAAAATGATACCTGAGATTTACAGAGGAACCATAAATATGACGAACCATCAAGCGCTAACCCTTCCCGCAAACCTTAGCGGTGGAGCGGGTCTTGCGGCTTATATTCGAGCCGCAAACGAAGCGCCGATAGTGACCGCCGACGAGGAAAAAGCGCTGGCTCGCCGCTATCACGAGCACGGCGACTTGGATGCGGCGCGGGAGCTAGTGATGTCGCATTTACGCCAGGTAATTAGAGTCGCCCGCGGCTACATGGGATACGGTTTGCCGCTAGCCGATCTTATCCAAGAAGGCAACATCGGTTTGATGAAGGCTGTAAAACGCTTCGATCCGGAGCGCGATATACGCTTGGTGTCATTCGCCGTGCATTGGATTCGCGCCGAGATTTACGACTTCGTGTTGCGGAACTGGCGCATCGTTAAGGTCGCCACCACGAAATCGCAACGCAAGTTGTTTTTCAACCTCCGAAAATCGCGCAATCGTTTGGGATGGATGAACGATACGGAAGTGCATGCCTTAGCCGACAATCTTGATGTCACGGCCCGCGATGTACGAGAAATGGAATCACGCCTAAGTGGTATCGATGTGCCGTTTGACGGCGCTGATGATAATGACGATAGTCCGGTAGTGGTGCCCAGTAATTACCTCGCCGATAACCGCTATGCGCCTGATCGTATCCTCGACCGCGAGGACTCTGCTGATGCACAGCGCGAGCAGGTAGCGCAAGCGCTGGACGTGCTAGATCCGAGAAGTAAGGACATTATCCAGCGTCGCTGGCTGAATGAGGATCAAAAAACCACTCTACACGAATTGGCCGGCGATTACGGGATCTCTGCCGAGCGCATTCGACAGATCGAGAGCCGCGCGCTTGCCAAAATGAAAACATCGCTAGCCGTATAATTTTATTACCCGAATCCGCGCGGTGCTCAAGCGCCGCTCCGGATTCGGGAGGAACCACGCACTTATGGACGGTGCGATCCATTCCAGCGATTTATTACCTCATTTTCCGGGGGATCCGAACAGGACAAAACGTACCAAGGTCAAACTACTCAATTTGCGTGCTAACCGCATTAAACACCCACTAATGTCAGCCAATCGGTCCGCCTTCATGAAATATCGGGGTTAGACACGCTGACTCAAGCGTCCGGGCGGGGGTGGCCCATAGATCGCCGGGTTGAAGTAGTTGTAGTCGCCGCCGGCATGGTCGATGGAGCACTGAATTTGTCCTGCGGCGAGGGACAAAATGGCGCCGTAATCTTTTGAATTCTTTGCAGTGAAAATTTCTTCGGTCGCCACGACATGGTCGATTTTAGCCAGTTGAAACGGCCGCCAAAACGGAACCGGGCGATCCTTGGAGGAATAACCGCGCACCTGATAGCAAAGTAAAACGCTGGTTCCGGAATCGCTGCTGAACAACAAATACGGTTCAATGACCCGGGTCTGCGGCTTGTGTCCATATTTAATGAGCAGTCGGCGTCGATTCAAAATCGCCGACGTCACGATTTTTTTTAGGTTCGGTAACACCTCAAGCTTTGCCTCAGTTTTCGTACCTAATCCCTTGCCAGTCTGAATATCTTTGGGAAATACACAGACCCACACATAAATCGGTAACCCATTTTAGCGGATTTACCGTTTCGCATCACGTCTTTCGGACGGTACTTGTTAAAAATAGGAACAGGATTTCGGTTGCCCAGGGTGCGCCGACGAACGGCCAAATTCTGGGCCTGAACGGAATCACTCGGCATTCTCGAAAGCCTATTCCAACAATCCCGTGCGTTGGATCGAAATTAAGTTGTCCGGATCGCTCTTGCTGCGAATTTCGATCACATAGCCACCGTTAGCCAGGGCATAATAGATGATATCAAAATGGGTAAGCGGCGGGCGATCCGGCACAAGTAGTGAGTTCAGCTCGTGATAACCGCGTGGATAGCGCGTGTTCTGATCTCGGAATCGCTGCATCTCGCCGCGAATTTGGGCCACCACTTGTTCGGCGTTGGTGGTTTCAGCAGCTGCTTGCGGTGGAATGCGGCTGATCCGGGTGAGCAGATTTACCAGCGTGCGCTGGCGGTCCGGATTGTCCCGATTGCGAGCCCGAGCCCACTGCAATACATGTTTCGCGCCCGCCAGGTCACCGCGATTGAAACGCTGCTCGGCTTCAAGCAGTGGAATATTGAAGTCCAATTCCGTACGGATTGCGTCCTGCATCGCGGCCTGTCCCGTCGCCCGTTGGTAAGCGCGCTCCAAAACTGCCGCGGCACTCACTAGTTGATGTTCGCGTTTGAGTTTCGCAGCCTGTTCCAGTAGCGCATTTAGCTGTGGCTCGATGTGGGGGACGCTCGACGAATCGTTGACCGCTGCGGACTCCTCCGGTGCGACCGACCACCCCGTGTTGACGGCGCACAGCCATATTGCAAAGACTAAGCGGCGCTTAACGCCCATTGGCCGCGCGTGCGAATACCACCATATGGTCTACCTGTAGCCGAATGCCCACCTGTGCGCCTACGTCGTAGTTGGTGTGGCTCGGTAGCAGCGATAAAACGACTCCACCCGTCGATAGCCGCAACGTATACATGATTTCCGCTCCCTTAAATGCCCGTCGGACTATCTCGGCCTTGATTTCGCTGTGCGGATCGGCGACGACATCGTCGGGTCGGATCAATAGATCGACGGTCGCGCCGGTTTCCCAACCGTAGGCGCGATTGCCTTTTATCAAGCCAAACTCGGTTTGCACCGAATCTGGAGTCAACACCGTAGCCGGCAACAGAACCCCATCGCCGATAAAATCCGCGACGAAGCGTGATGCCGGTTCATGGTAGAGGTTATACGGGGTATCCCATTGCACTATCTTGCCGTCGTGCATGACACCGACGCGATCGCCCAGCGCAAAAGCATCGAGTTGGTCGTGGGTGACCAATATGCATGTAGTTCCACGCTGTTTGAGCAGATCACGTAGTTCGTACCCAATCCGCTCCCTTAGCTCCACATCCAGGCTCGAAAATGGTTCATCCATTAGCAGTAAATGCGGATTCGGCGCGAGCGCACGGGCCAGAGCGACGCGTTGCTGCTGACCGCCAGAGAGTTCGTGAGGATAACGCTGTTTGAGGTTCTCGATGCCGATCAGGCGCATCGTCTCGTTAACCACATCGGCGCGCTGCATAGCTGAAATATCACGCAGTCCCGCAGCGATGTTGTCGCCCGAGGTCATGTGTGGAAACAGTGCGTAGTCCTGAAATACCATGCCCACCTGGCGGCGCTCGGGCGCTACCGTACGGTTTTGTGCCGAAACCACCTGATCATGAATGCGGATACTCCCCGCATCGACCGAATGAAATCCGGCAATGGCCCTTAAGACCGTGGTCTTACCGCAACCACTTGGCCCGAGTAAGCACGCTAGGTCCCCTGGCGATACGAAAAACGACAATCCGTCCACGACGTTAATGCCGCCGTGGTGGCAGCTGATAGCATCGACTTCGAGGACGTAGCTCAATCGATTTGCTCAAACTCCGTCCGCGGAACGTCCATCAAGAACTCGACGAGCGCTTTTTGGGCGTGCAGCCGGTTCGCGGCCTGCTCCCAAACGACACTTTGCGGGCCGTCGATAACATCGGCTTCGACCTCAAACCCGCGGTATGCTGGGAGGCAGTGCATAAATACGGCATCGGTGGTGGCTTGCTGGAGTACTGCCCTATCTACACAAAATCCTTCAAACGCGGCAATCCGTGATTTGCGTTCTTGTTCCTGACCCATGTTCACCCATGTATCGGTAACAACGACGTGTGCATCCTTCGCCGCCGACAATGGGTCGTCTCCAAGCTCGACGTGGCTACGGTTTTGCGCCAACAACCCTGGGTCCGGTGCGTAGCCTTTGGGCACCGCAATATGTAGATTGAAATCGAACTGGCGGGCCGCGTTCATCCATGAGTGACACATATTATTGCCGTCACCTATCCACGCTACCTTGCGGCCGCGAATCGTCCCGCGGTGTTCGGTATAGGTCTGAATGTCAGCCAACAATTGGCACGGATGGAACGAATCCGTCAAACCATTTATCACCGGTATCGACGAATAGGTCGCAAATGTATCAACCATATCATGGGCACCGGTTCGAATTACGACGATATCGACCATACCGGACAGCACCCGAGCAGTATCTTCGGTCGGTTCTCCACGCCCGAATTGGGAATCATTCGGCGATAGGAAAATTGAGTTGCCGCCGAATTGGGTGAACCCCGCCTCAAACGATACACGCGTGCGTGTAGAGGACTTCTCGAAAATCATCGCCAAAGTTTTATTGCGCATGGGCTCATACACGTGTCCCGCCATAAACTCGCGTTTCAAATCGATCGCGCGTTGAATTAGCCCGTTGAGCTCAACAGGGCTTAAATCCATCAGTGTTAAAAAATGCCGAACCACATCGATTCCAATCAGTTGTTTGCCAGTCCGTCCCGCGCGGGTCGCCCGCAATCAGTCCTAGTTTCCCGTAGCAACACGCTCAAAACAAAAACGCCCTGAGAGGCACAGGGCGTGTGTATCGCGGAAAAAATTCTAGCGGTTTCCTGACTATGATGCCAATTTTCGCGGTCGGCGATTGCAGTGCGGAGCCTCGCAAGTTGCTTCCGGCAGCCGTCTGATTGTACTAAATATATGATCTTTAAAGAAAAAGCCCGACTTATGCCGGGCTTTGATTAGCTGTAATGACGAAATTGAGTTAATTCCAAATTCCGAGCATATGGGCCGGTGCACCGGTAATCATAAAGAATAGCATCGGGATCGATAACATCGTATTGGTGCGTGACGCCAGCAGTGCTACGCGAGCCGCTTTGGCCTTTTCCTCGTCGGAGGCGTTAACGACGCCGAGCACCTTCTTTTGATTCGGCCAGATTAGCACCCACACATTGAACAGCATAATGGTTCCCATCCATGCGCCCAAGCCGATGTATGCGGCACCGCCTTGCAGCAGAAAAGCGTCGCCAATACCGTGGGCTCGCATTAAATAATAGGCGCCGGTAATCCACGTTGCTACCGCCGCCCAGCGAAACCAGAGTAACGCCAGGGGCGCAATATGCTTAGTGATGCCCGCGGCGGTGCCGTCCGCCTTGGCTTTTCCCAGCATCGGCACCTGCACAAAATTAAAATAGTAAAGGAGACCGATCCAGGTGATCCCCGACAGAATATGTAGCCAACGGTCAATGATTAGGTCCATGTTTCCCCCTCAGGTCGCGGACGGCTCACCTAACTCATTCCGCCGAGCGGCAGAAAATGTCGGGCAAAAAAATACAAGATCACGGTGAGCACGACGCCTGCAATGATCGTGCCGGTTATCGAATCCAATGGATTCTTCATTTCATAGTTCCTCTCGATAGCTGCGGTCTAGGTATAGTACAGTTCGAGACGTAGCCTATGCCAGAGCAAGGTCGATTTCAAGCAATGCGTGTCATTCGCTTGACCTGATTGGTGCTAGCCGCGATCATCCGCGGTCGTCATTCAATATCACTATTGGTCGATTTATGGAAGCTATAAACAAGACCGTTCTCGCTTATTCGGGCGGGCTCGACACCTCGGTAATACTGGCGTGGCTACAAGAGACCTATGGCTGCGAAGTCGTGACCTTTACTGCGGACATCGGCCAAAACGAAGATCTTGAGCCGGCCCGACGTAAAGCGCAGGATTATGGGGTAAAGGAAATCTTTGTCGAAAATCTCCGGGATGAATTTGCCACCGATTTCGTATACCCGATGTTTCGTGCCAATACACTGTACGAAGGCGAATATTTACTGGGAACATCGATCGCGCGACCGCTGATCGCGAAACACCTGATCCGAATTGCGCAGCAAACCGCAGCGGACGCGATTTCCCACGGCGCTACCGGAAAAGGTAACGACCAAGTGAGATTTGAACTTGGTGCCTATGCATTGGATCCGAATATCAAGATTATTGCGCCGTGGCGCGAGTGGGACCTTACATCGCGGCAGCGACTTCTCGAATACGCGGATCGACACGGTATTGCCGTAGAGCGCAATGTGGACGGTACCCCCGACTATTCGGTGGACGAGAATATGTTGCACATTTCCTATGAAGGCGGGATTCTTGAAGACCCGTGGGCCGAACCGCCAGCGGATATGTGGCGTTGGACAAAATCGCCACGGCAGGCTCCCGACGTGCCACAACTCGCTGAAATTACATACACGAACGGCGATGTGGTCGCTATAGATGACACAGCAGTAACACCGGCCGAAGCAATGCAGCGATTGAATGCGCTGGGTTGCGCCCACGGTGTGGGGCGCGCCGATATTGTCGAGAATCGATACGTCGGCATGAAATCCCGAGGTTGTTATGAAACGCCGGCTGGTAGCATTATGTTGAAGGCGCATCGGGCGATGGAGTCAATCACGTTGGATCGCGAGGTGGCGCATCTGAAAGACGACCTCATGCCACGTTATGCATCGCTGATCTATAACGGTTACTGGTGGAGCCCGGAGCGTATGGCGTTGCAGGGGTTGATTGATGAATCCCAGCAAGTTGTCAATGGTTCGGTCAGGCTTCGATTGTACAAAGGCAACGTGGAGATTCTCGGCCGAAAATCCAGTAGCCACTCGTTGTTCGATGAGCGCATCGCGTCATTTGGAGAGGACGACGGCGTGTTTAATCAATCCCACGCCGAGGGTTTTATTAAACTTAATGCACTACGCATGCGGATAGCGGCATTGCGTCGGGGCTAGCGTGTTGATACGTTTTATCTCAACCGTGCGCGCGTGTCGTAGATCAGGATCTGATCGCCTTTTTTGTTCGAGAAGGTTTTGATTGGCACCAATTTTAGCTGATCGCGAAGCATTGTTAAGCGATTCTGATCACGGGTTTTGTCCCGCAGTACCAGAAAGTCGTGCTTTCGACTCACGCGCTTAATGCGGCCGACGAACCGGCGGTGATCTTTCGCGTAGCCGTATAACTCGAGCTCGCGACCGCTGTAGTAGGCAATTAGTTTTTCGTTGGTATATATGAGTGAGTCCGGTGGTGTGTTGGCGGCGAGCCACTGCCCGGCTGCTTTAATGTGGCGCTTGCTAGTGGAGACATCAAGCCCTTCAATGCCCATGATCAATACTATTGACGCGGCCACTGGGAACAGCCAGTTTTTCCTGATGCTGTGACCTTGCTTGCTTTTCCACTCATCGTAGATCAGCACCAAACTAAATGGTACGGCCACCAGTATCGTCAATGCCATCGCCAGTGGATAGCGGTCGGTGAGAAACAGTTTGGCGACAGTAAACACAAACAATATGGATAAGTTGACGAGGATTAAGGCCGTCCAAACCCGTAAACCGCCGGCCAACGGGAACAACACCCGTTGTCGTAGCGCGTAGCCCACCAGCAGTGCGTGGAGTATGGTCAGGTTGGCGACGCTGGCGGCCACTACAATCAGGCCGGTAGCGACGATGAGAAGTATATAGGCATAACCAGTTGAGTAAGGCCCCAGTAAATGTCGCTGAATGACGGAGATTTTGCGGTTGAAATCTATACTTACTTGTTGCCAAGCGTTTTGAACGATTGTGACCGGTTCCTCCGTTAGCGACAGTTCGGGCACAAAGATCCACCAGCCAAAAATCACTACCAATAATCCGCCTAGCATTGGCATCATGATAAGCAGCAAACCGCGACGTAGGCGTGACTCCATCCTGTGGGACAGAAAATAGGTGATTATAAATAATAGAAAAACCGCACCTTCGATTCGAAATAGGGTGGCGATCGCCATAAATACAATACTAGCGAGGGCCTCACGGATTCCAGGTCGTTGTAGGTAGTGAAACAAGTACAATGCGGAAAGTAGATAAAAAGCCAAATAGCCTGGATCGCGTACGACGAACGAGCGAAAGTCGTTAATCGTGGGAAACAATAGGATCACGATAGTGCCGATCAGTAGGGTCCGGCGGTCACCCCCGAGTTGGACGATGATGCCGAGATAGGCACATACTGTGATCGCTGTCAGCGTCGCATTAAGAACGTAGGCGGCGATCTCAGGGTTGGTTCCCAGTGTTCCGCTAATTAGAGCCAGCAGCACCGGATAGACGGGCCATTTGTAGATACTCTGGGCCGCGCGCCAGTCGCCTTGCAGGATTGCAGTCGCGGCCCGAACATATTCAACACCGTCGTTGTTGATGACATCATCGAGAAACACCGACCATGCTGATAGCAGTAGGCTGGTAATGAAGGCGATAATCGCAAAAATGCGGAATTCAGATGACAGTATTCGCGGCATGGGGTATGGAAAGTTGGAGTGCAGGGCCGGCCAGACAACGCCTATTTTATAGGGAATTCCGACGAAAATCCCGCCGAAGCGTAGCTACGGAATCAAAACAACACGTGAATTGAGGATTTGGTGAGCGCAGTATACGGCGAGTCACTTTGGCTCGCCATCGTGTGGGTACAACCGCTATAACGAAGATCCGGAGGAGCCATTGTCTACGTCAGTTTGTTTAAATAAGTCTGAACGGGATTCCACGGATACTATAATATCCAAGCCGACACCCCATTAACGACGCACCCTATGATTAATGCATGCCCGACCATTCTGAATCCAATATCATTCGCGGCTTGAATTCGGGCGAATTTGACTCTCAGGCCCTCTCGCCCAGAAGTAACCAGAGGATTCTAAGCACACACACTTTGTATGCCTTCTGCTGATCCGGGACGTTCCGGCTTAATTGAAGTAAATCGATTGGTGCTCGCGCCGACCGGCGTTTGGCTGCCTGTACAGGTGCCGGCACTGGATCCGTCGTCGAACCGCTTCGGCAATATCGACTACATGGAGTCGCTGTTCGCACAATCTACGGATTTCTCTTTGCATTCGGCGCAAATCGAGCAAGGTATCCAAGATTTGGAATCCGACTATTTACTTTCGTCTACGCGCAGCAATCTTCTCCGGGTGTTGCGGATTAGCGGCGGCGAACGTGTTCTAGAACTCGGAAGTTTGTGCGGTAATGTAACCCGTTACTTGGGCGAACTGGATTTACGAGTTGACGCGGTAGAGGCCGACCCGCGTCTGGCGGCGCTCGCCGCGATCCGCTGCGCGGACCAGGCAAACGTGACCGTTGTCAATGCAGTGTTTGATGACTTAGAGCTACCTAAGCGCGGTTATGACGTGATTTTGTTGTTAGGCGTGGCGGAACACCCGCAGCACTACTTTCGCGACGTGCCGGATCAGCGACTGGGAGCGCGGCGTTTATTGCAATGGGCAGCTGGCGCACTGACGTCCGACGGGGCAATAGTAGTGGCAATGAATAATCGTCTGGGGCTCAAGTTTATGCTTGGGTTCCCCGACGAACATACCGCCACCGCCTATGCCGGGATCCGCGGCTATACGGATGACGATACCCAAGGGCGTAGTTACTCGAAGGGTGAGCTTAGCGATATCTTGGTTAATGCCGGTGTCGGGGAGATGGAGTTTTGCTACGCTTTTCCGGACTATAAGCTGCCTAGCGTTATCGTGACGGATGCCTATCTCGCCGCTAGTCGTTCGGGATACACCCATCTGTCGGGCGTTCCATCACGGGATTACTGCGGGCATACTCAAATCGGTTGTGACGAAGCCGCGTTGTGGGA
>CAXMMZ010000146.1:0-3371 GCA_964194565.1 Arenicellales bacterium | reverse complement strand
TGGCATCGCCTCCGCAGACGGTCGCGGCCGGTGCGCACGAATTCAAAGCGTTCGGTCACATCGACATGCTGCGTCATCTTTGTTTGCATACCTTTGAGCCGGCCGCCGAAACCAGGCTTGCCGGTGTTGCCGATATCGTCGGCTACGCCGCACATTTCACGGCCGACATCGATTGGTCCGAGATCGTCACAAATTGGCCGCGAATCGCGAATACGCTAACCCTGTTGCACTATGTTACGCCGTTACCCGAATCGTTAGCGCGTTTTATCCCGGCTCGGGAACACCCGGTTCCACAAGGGGTCGGCTACGGTATCGAACCCATTTCGCATATTCTGGGCCGGAAAACCTCGGTTAATAAATTGCTCAAAGAATTGCTGTATCCACCTGAATGGTGGTTGCGAGGTTATTATGCCGCGCCGTTGACGTTGTCACCCATGTACTTGCGTTGGGGCAAGCACGCGCCGCGGCTCGGACGTTGGGCCACGCGCCGGCTGTGGGCCACGGTGTATCGGTAGCACCTCCGAATCGCTACAATTTGCGACATTCACGATAACGCAGCGATGGCCGTTGTTTATGGAGATGCAATCGCCCGATGAATGATCGTGTTCCGAGTCAGAATAACCGATTCCATCTCGAGGAAATGGATGGGGAGGTGTTGTTGTACAACCCGGCCGATACGAAGACCGTATATCTCAACCAAACGAGTTCGTTAATATGGAATCTGTGTGACGGCGACCGCACCATTGAGGCGATTGTGACTTTACTTAAGGACTGTTTCCCGGATTCGGAATCATCCATCAACGCTGACGTGCAGTTGGCACTCGACGATTTTGCGAATCACGGAGCGATTGAGTATCGATGAGTGAATCCGGATGAGTGAAACCGGATGAGTGAATCCGGTAGCCGGCATGTGCCGTTTGCCGGAACCAACGTCGTCGTGAACTATGATGGGGCGGCGGCAAAATCCGTTGTCGATTTTTTGTACCACGATATGCCGGCGCATCGATCCGGTAACGACGAGGTGGTATTGGCGGTGGCATCGCCCGAGTCGGAACAATATACGATGTCCCGCAACGGTAAAGAACTGTATACCGGACAGTCTCCCGGGGCACTCGCGAATTTGTTGGTGGGCGAGACCATCTATAACCTGGCCGATCGTAGCCGCGGAGGGTTGGTGTTCCATGCCGGGGCGGTATCGCGGGACGGCGCCGGCGTTTTGCTTCCTGGTAAGACCGGCGCCGGCAAGACCACGCTGACTGCGTGGCTGGTGGCGCGCGGGCTCAATTACCTGACCGATGAACTGATATATATCGAAACAGGCGCAAGCCGGTTCGATGCGTTCACTCGACCGCTCAATGTCAAGTCCGCCGCACTGCCGTTGCTGCAGGACGAATTTGCCATCGACCCGGCCGAGTACGGTTCACTGGTCTGCCAGCAAGCGACGTTGGTTCCGCATCGCGCACTGAACGCGCAACAACACCGCGAACAGCCATCGTTGCGGTTGGTCGTATTTCCCGAGTATGTGCGCGATGCATCGTTTCGAGTCGAGCGCCTGAGCCCGGCCCAGACCGGATTTCGCCTAATGGGTTGCCTGGTTAACGCGCGCAACCTCGCTGGGCATGGTTTCGATGAAGTGGCGCGACTGTCGAGAGCGGTGGCGGCCTATAGCCTCCAATATTCGTGTTTTGCACAAATCGAAAACGACTTGCTGGAAATATTGAATTCGGAGCTGGCCGCGGATGCATAGCGATCCGCGTGGTGGTGTGACTCAGGCCTGTCCACGAATATCGGTTTTCAGGATGATCGTTAAAAATTCAGTCGCACCAAAGGCTTCAGGTATGAATCGGTCATGTCATCGACAATCACGTAAATCGGGATACGGCCTATGACGGCGCTGATGTGGACAGGATCGCTGCTAGGCGCATTGTTCGGATTAGCCCACGCCGCCTATGTCTATCGTGCTATTTCAGCTCAGGCCGCCGTGGGCACCAGAGAAAACCATACGCGCGCCGTTTACTTTTCCCTGTGGATATTTGTGCTCTGGGTCCTGTTCGGCAGCTACGTGTTGGTGTTATGGCTTGTAGGCGTGGTGTTTTACATCGTGTTTAAGATGTTTCGGTGATGGACATCGCGCGTGCCAAAACGGCCGGTATAGTCGGGGCCGGTGTAGCGGGGTTAGCCACGGCCAGAGCGTTGATGGCTCAAGGACTCAGTTGTACGCTATTCGAACGTAGTGATGTTCTCGGTGGCGTCTGGTCCGACGGCTACTTGAATTTTGGCGTGCAGGTACAAAAGGAATTGTACGAATTTCCAGATTGGCCATTGCCCGAAGCGACCCCCAATTTTACCCCGGGCCCAATCCTGCAAAAATACCTCGTGGACTTTGCGGAGCATTTTGGTATTACGCCCCGCATTCGTTTTGGCGCGACCGTAACGACCGTTGCTGAGCGCGATGGCCCGGGCTCCGGATGGACTATCACGTCTACTGACGGCAACGCGGAAACGCAAGATCAATTCGATATCGTCGTGGTGTGCATCGGTCTGTATTCAAACGTTCCGAACATGCCGGAGTTTCCCGGCCGGGATAGTTTCGCGGGCGAAGTGATCCATAACTCGAGGCTCAAATCCAGCGACCAGCTCGCGGGTAAACGCGTGGCCGTGGTCGGCTATGGTAAGAGTGCGACCGATGCCGCGCTCGAATCGGCGGCTGTTGCGGCGGAATCTCATATTATTTTCAAAGAGCCGCATTGGCCCATTCCCCCCAAACTGGGTGGAATTCTGCCGTTCAAGTGGGGCCTTTTAAATCGACTGAGCAGCACACTGATCCCGCCTTATCAGTCGGCGACGCCGCTTGAGCGGGTGGTCCACGGACTGGGAAAACCGTTGGTGTGGTTCTACTGGCGGCTTGTCGAAACGTTGTTTTATTTTCAATGCCGGCTGGGTTCGCGTTTCGGGACGCGTGTCAGTTTGGTCCCTGAAAAACCGATCGAAATTGACGCATTTGGTGAATCGACAATGATTCCACGCAGTGCCTTCTATCGCTTAGCCCGGGGCGATGCCATCAAACTTCATCGTACGAGTATCGAAAAATTCACGGCGACTGGCGTTCGCCTTGCTAATGGCTCCGCGCTTGAGCTGGATGTCTTAGTGCTGGCCACCGGCTGGGCGACCGATTTCGGTTTCCTGTCGCCCGACGTTCGGCAGCGCCTCGGTGCTGCGGACGACGGTATGTATCTTTACCGTCACATCTATCACCCGCAGGTGCCCGGGATGTTCTTTGTGGGCCGCGCTTCTTCCATTTCGAGCATATTGACCTACAGTTTGCAGGCTCACTGGCTTGCCGAGTTGATCAAAGACCGCTTCGAACTGCC
>CAXMMZ010000145.1:0-7546 GCA_964194565.1 Arenicellales bacterium | reverse complement strand
ACCGCCGATTTGCCGGAGGCCGCAATGGCTTCACGCGCTCGCTGCAACGCCGGTGCAATTTCGCTGGCCTCACGCACTTCTTCCCCGTATCCCCCCAGCATTTCGGCAAATTTCGAGAACGGTACATCACCGAGCAGGTTACCGACATCGCCGCGCTCCTCGCCGTACTTGGTAATTTGGCCGTAACGGATCTGGTTCATCGCCGAGTTGTTGCCGATGACGGCGAGATACGGCGCGCCGAATCGATTCGCCGTTTCCATATCGAAGGCAGTCATGCCGAACGACCCATCACCGTAATAGCACAACACCTCTTTATGGGGATGCGCGAGTTTTGCAGCCATCGAAAATCCGGTGCCGACGCCGAGCGAACCGAGCGCGCCCGGATCCATCCAATTGCCCGGCGCGCGTGGTTGCACGGCTTGTGCGCTGATCGTGACCACGTCACCGCCGTCGCCAATATATATTGTGTCCTCGGTCAGGAATTCATTGAGTTCCCAAGCCACCCGGTACGGATGAATCGGGTTCGAGTCCGACTTAAACAACGGCATGAGCTTTTCCGTTTTCTTGGCTTCGATCGCCCGAAGTTCGTCGAGCCATGCTTCGCGGCGTTTGGCGCCGTTATCGTTACAACCCGTGGCCGCGTCGTGCACGGCTTTGAGGATCGCTCCGGGGTCGCCCACCATACCTAACGTTACGTCCCGATTTTTACCCACCGTGCGATAATCGAGGTCGATCTGCACGACCGCCGCATCGGAGCGCAATCGTTTGCCGTATCCCATACGGAAGTCGAACGGCGTACCCACGATAATAATGACGTCGGCCTGGTTAAATGCATCACGCCGGGTACGATTGAAGTGATGCGGATCGCCCGGCGCCAATAACCCCCGGCCGGCGCCGTTGAAATAAGCCGGAATATTCAGACCGCGTACCATATCGATGGCTTCTTGATGGCCGCGGCACATCCACACCTGGGTGCCGAGCAGAATCGCCGGGCGTTCGGACTTCACGAGCATGTCGGCCAGACGCTCAATGTCCGCCGGATCGCCGATGGACTTGCTGGACGCGCGGTAATGGCCGGCTTGTGGTACGACTGCCTTTTCGATGTCAACCTCGCGATCAAGAACGTCGCGTGGAATCTCCAAATAGCTCGGCCCCGGTGCGCCCGCAAAACACTCGCGGGCCGCCATCGAAATCATGTCCGCGACGCGCTCTGTCGAGCGTACGCCTGCGGCAAATTTGGTGATCGGCGCCATCATGTCCACATGCGGTAAATCCTGCAACGATCCCATCTTGTGCTGGGTAAGCGCGCCTTGGCCGCCGATATGCAGCACCGGGCTTTCGGAGCGAAACGCCGTAGCGATGCCGGTCATCGCATTGGTGCAACCGGGGCCGGCTGTGGTCACGACGCAACCGAGCTTGCCGGTCTGCCGTGCATAACCGTCGGCCGCGTGAGCGGCCGTTTGTTCGTGGCGCACATCGATGATTCGAATGCCTTCGTCTATGCAACCGTCATAGATATCGATGATGTGGCCACCACATAGCGTAAAAATCGTATCGACGCCCTCGTTTTTAAGGGCTTTGGCGACCAAATGACCGCCCGATACGACACTTTCCGAGCGGCTTTTCTGCGCCAACGTATCGCTGGCCGTATCGGACACTTTGAGATCCTTCGCTGCTGTAGACATGTGAACACCTCCTAAAAAGAATTCAACAATAATTAATAACTATCTCCGGCATTGCCGGATCAGTTTAAATAGTCGGAATAAAGCTCAATGTGTTTTGCTAAATCCAAGCTGTGGTCGCGCACCGCACGCTCTGCCTCATCTCGATCGCGCCGCTCCAACGCTTCAATGATGTGCATGTGGTCAATAATGGAACGCTGCGCCCGGTCCCGCTCACTGATACTGCGCATGCGCATCGCGCGAATATGTAAAAACAAGTTGTCCGTAATCTCTTTAATAAGTTTGCAACCACTGAGCGAAATTAACGCCTGATGAAACTTGATATTGGTTTCCGAGTACTCATCAATATGCGCCCTGATCTCACCGTCATCGGTAAACGTCGCGAACATGCCGCGTAATCGCGCAATCTCGTCGTCGCTGGCGCGTTCCGTAATCATCGCCGCGGCCGTGCCCTCAAGCGCGGCCCAGACGTAAATCATCTCAACAATCTCGCGTTTCGTTTTGCGCACCACGAACGCACCGCGGCGCGGAACGATTTTCACGATTCCTTTTTGCTCCAACACCGCCAACGCCTCGCGCACTGGCGTCCGGCTCACGCCGAGCCGCGCGGCCAATTGCCGTTCATCCAATTTCGGCGGATCGGGCCCGGCATAGATATCCATTGAAGCGATCGCTTCCTGCAGCGCTTCACACACCCTCTCCTTCAAGGCCGGTTCGGCGTCAAGCTGCTGCACAGACAGGGCGCTGGTGCTCATGGATCGGTTTACCGGGGCGGTCGCGGCCCTTATGGTCACGGTACCACCACCTTGTTAGAAACAATCTGGTATACAGTATACCAAGTCACGAGAATAGCGCCGGGCCGGACAAATGTAAACCGAGCGAGACGGTACACCGCGGGTTGGGAAATCACCCCGAATTCGAAAGACAATACCTATCGTTGCGGTGATAAAAATCCTATTTTCCGAATCAACAAACGGGGTTACAGCGGCAATTCCAGCCGATTCGTTGTCCGCAGTACATCATGTGGGGATATGTTGGAATTAACGATTTTCCGCAACCGCGCGGCTCCCGTCATTCGCACTCACTACATCGATACGCGGCTTTGTCGAGCCAATCCTGCCGTACTCGAATTCCCCATCCGGGGCCATCGGGAATCGGCACCTGTCCGTCTTGCGCCACGGGAAATTCGTCGAATACACCGTACTGCCAGGGATAATAGTCGTGGCCTTCGATGGAAAACTCGACATAGGGCCCTGCGTTTTCAATCGCACCCATCAGGTGTAACGTAAAGATCGTCACCAGCGACTGGTTCGCGGCGTGCGGGGTGCATACCAGCCCCGCATCGCGGGCCATTCGCGCCACCCGCAGAGTGCGATCGATACCGCCCATGTAGCAGATATCCGGTTGCACGACATCGACGATGCGGGCGTCGATGATGTGTTTCCACAAGGTAAGATTATTGTCTTGCTCGCCGCCCGTAACATCGAGACGCAGTGCCTCTGTGACTTGTTTGGTCCATTCCAAATTCCAATACGGGCACGGTTCTTCGAAATGGCAAACGCCGTTGTCTTCGAGAATGCGGCCCAACGCGATCGCGGCTTGTGGCTCGTAGCAACTATTCGCATCCACGAGCAGCGACACGTCGCTACCTAACGCTTTACGTATCACCGGAACGATCTGCTCCGAGCGCCCTGCCCATTCATCGCGATTTCGACCGCACTCGGCACCCACCCGAAACTTAAATGCATCGTAGCCATGAACATCGCGCAGCCGCAAAAACCGCTGCGCCTCGTGTTCGGGTGTGATGTCGCGCTTCATACTCGAGGCATATACCCGCAGAGGGCGCGGTGTACCCCCTAACAACTCACATACGGACTTGCCCTGCTGCTTGCCGTGCAGATCCCAGACAGCGGTATCCAGTCCTCCCAAAGCGCGGCACATGTACGACCCCGGAAACTTATGTTCCCGCTCATATATCCAATCCAGCAAGTCGCCAAGCAAAGTCAGGTCGGAGATCTCCCTACCCAATGCGTGGATCGCAACCTGACGATGTAATATCGAAACCGAAATATCGGCATGGTAGGTCGAAACCTGCCCCCATCCCTCGGCGCCGTTATCGGTTCGCACGCGCACCAACCCGACATCCTCGGTAGTAAAGGTTTCGATACTAGTGATCTTCATGTAAACACCGTTGAAGGCAAAGCAGAACTGCCGGGACCGCGGCAAATTTCACGCCGAAGTGGCGATGCGATTCTGCAACTCCGCCCACAACAATTTAAACGCGTGGCCGGCGGCGCTGCGTGGCGAATAGGCCGCAAGCGGTTCGCGCCGCAACCCCATCTTTTCGACGTCGCTGGAATACGGAATATATGCCCGTAATACACGTTGTTGGGTCTGAAGTTGGGTCATGGTATCGCGATGCAAGCGCTTGCGGCCGTCCACCATAGACAAAAATGGCAGGATTCGAAGATGCCCATACTTCGGCAACGCCGTCATTTCCAATAATTGATCCAACGTGCGTAACGATAACGTCGTCGGGATAATGGGCACCAATAAGACATCCGCCGCGCGCAAAATATTTTCCGACAACAACGTAAACCCCGGTGGGCAATCGATGAAGATATGCTCGTAAGCGTCGGCATCGGTGCGTTCATCACTACCAAACTCCTGCAATAAACGTCTGATCTGTTGCTTGGGTTTTTTCTGCTCATGAAAATACACATCAAAATTTCGATACGACCAATCGGACGGCAACAGATCGAAATTCGCGTAGTCCGTTCCCTTGATACGTTTATTGGCATTTTTCTCGAAGACACCTTCGATTCCACCCTTTATCGATGCATCGACCCGCAAATAAAAGGACGACGCGGCTTGCGGATCGAGATCCCATAACAACGTGCGGACTCCCGACGCTGCACTCAGGTACGCGAGGTTAATAGCCGCCGAGGTTTTGCCGACACCGCCTTTTATGCTAAACAACGCCGTGATGTGCATATTCGGCACAGTTTACACTAACGTCTGCGAACACTTTGCGTCTATGCGCACATCGGCTACGCCGCAAGCCCACGACAGGGTGGCGTGATATTTAGCCGATATCCGTGAAGATGTAGGTCGGCTATAGGTGAAGTCGAAAGCCGGCGAACGAATTGCCTGTTACTTACGTATCGAAACACCGGATTTCACTGCCTCTGTTCACAGTGGCGGATTCAATGCGGCGAAGCCGAGACGAACAGCAATCGCAGCGCCTACGACAATTAGGACGAGCGAAATCGTTCGCTTTAGTACGGTAGTGGGCAACCGATGGGCGAGACGAGCGCCGACGATGACACCGGTTACCATCAACGCCGCAATTGCACCGGCGAGCATAAAGTTCACCTGGCTATGGTAGGCGTTGCTGGCGGTCGCCATTACCGCAACCGGCACCTGGATCACCTGACTCAACCCGATTGCAGTTAAAACGGGTACATTCATCCACAGCAATAACGGCACCAGCAGTAAGGGCCCACCGGTGCCGGACATGGCGGATCCGATGCCCGTAATCGCACCGACTCCGAGTAACTTCACGGCGGACAGTTGCACGGGGTCCGCGTTGCGCAAGTCCTTTTCACGTAGCGAGTCGATGCCGGCGAAAACGATCAACACAGCAATAATTAATTCCAGCGCTGCCGGCGGCAGCGCGACCGCGAATATGGCTCCAAGATACGCACCGGGAACGGCACCGCCACAAACCCACAATGCCATGTCCCAACGAATTGAACCACGTCGCGCGTACACCATCGCACCGACAATACCGCTGATCGTATAACTCGCCATGCACGCGGCAATCGCCGTGTGTACTGGCACACCGCCAAGATAAGCAAGGGAGGGCACTAGTAAGACACCACCCACGCCCATCATGCCGATCAACAGTCCCACCAACGCTCCGATCGGAATCAATATGGTTAATTGCAATACGCTAAACATCTGTCTGCATATCGCGAGTAGTTAGCGCGGATATTTCATGAATGCGGACTGTTGAATTGAAATTTTGGCAGTAATTGAAACAATTAAAGGGAATTTTCGCGCCTTGGCTTGAGCACACACTGTGCGGTTCGGATTCAGGAAAAAATCGACGGTCGTACTCGGCACGACCCCGTCGCGATCGATCTGTGCGCAATTTTCAGACTGCCGATCCGCGGCTTGCAACCAAGTAAAGTGCCGCATTGGCCCGCATCGCAACCCACCTAGATTTTCATCGGCAACACAGCCACCTTATTTTACAATATTTTACAGTGATTACTTCGAGTTTTGTATCAACTGCGACGTTTGCCAAGAAGAATACGATCGCGCCGATGCGCCGTGCGGAGGCCGCGACCCGGGATCGACGGGCGCCGCTGGTTTTGGGATGAGTGGTCCAAATACATCTGGAATGTTTGTCTATACTAAGTTCCACCAATACATAATGACGTTAAATTAGTAAACCACTTATGCCAGCATTTGAGGAATTAATAGTACCCGTTTCCGACAAACGTCAATACGAACGCGTACCAGCCCACACGCCAATTTCGATTCGAAATTCGAGCCGGTTTACCGCCGCCATGCGATCCTCGTCAGCAGGCGACACACCGTGTAGCCTTGCCGATTTGTCTTACGGCGGCGCGAAACTTGTGGGCTCGGTCCCGATAGGTCAACCCGACGACCGCCTAGAGCTCGTCATTCCACTATCGGACGGCAACCAATTGTCCGTGATCGGAACCATTGTCCGCTCCGACTGGCACGATGACGAATATGTGGCCGGAGTGCGTTTTGTGCGCATTTCCGTTGAAGATGAAATGAAACTCACCGATGTCCTGGTGAGCATCGGAGACGATTCCCTCGATTCCTTCAAAGGTACGCCATTGGTTCCGACGCGCAAACGCATGCACATGCGGCGTAACGCTACGTTACTGCATTAGAAAACTACCGATTACCTTTGGAAGGACCGGGCTCGGTCTGAGTTTGGTCTGACTTGCCGCGTGGGAACGCGTGCGGTACCTGCCTTCTTCTCGGTGCTACCGATTGGCGTCGCATGCCAAGACTACAGTTGCGACACCGCCCGATCCATTCTAAAGTGCGGCGCAAATTCCTGTTGCTGACCCGAGACCAAACCATGTCGTATCTACCCAATTCGCCAGCCGCCAAAGATGTGGCCTACGCACTGCACCCCTATACAAACCTCGCAGCGCACGAGGAACTCGGGCCGATGATTATCACTCGCGGCGAGGGCATCTATGTTTGGGACGACGACGGTAACAAATATATTGAAGGGTTGGCCGGCCTATGGTGTGTGTCGCTGGGATTTAGCGAACAGCGGCTGATCGATGCCGCCACTAAGCAACTGCAAGAGCTGCCCTACTCCCATATCTTTGCGCATCGATCGACCCATGCCGTCATCGAGTTGGCAGAGCGGCTGCTCAGCATCTCGCCGAAACCAATGAGCAAAGTATTCTTTACAAACTCAGGTTCCGAGGCCGTCGATACTGCGATCAAATTTGTCTGGTATTACAACAACGCGCTTGGCCGTACCAATAAAAAGAAAATCATCTCAAGAAAGCGCGGCTATCACGGCGTAACCTTGGCGGGTTCAAGCTTGACGGCGATCTCGTTGATGCAAAACGATTTCGACGTGCCGCTCGATCGCTTTATACATACCGATACCCCCAACCACTACCGTTATGGCGAAGACGGCGAGAACGAAGAAGCATTCGCGACACGCCTGGCGAACAATCTCGAGCAATTGATCCTCGATGAAGGCCCCGATACGGTCGCCGCGTTGATCGCGGAACCGGTGATGGGAGCCGGCGGCGTGATGCCCCCGCCCAAGACCTACTTCGAGAAGATTCAGG
>CAXMMZ010000144.1:0-2379 GCA_964194565.1 Arenicellales bacterium | reverse complement strand
GCAAGGACCGCGATAATCCAATACACCGGCCGGCTCATCAGGGTAGTGCGCATCTCCATCGCCCCCCCTTGGACAGTTGCCAGTCGTAATGCTGCGTTATTGCCGCATCAAAAAACTCAAACCTATACAAAAAATGGGGGAGTCGTGCTCCCCCATTTCTAGCATTTTCTACATCCAACCGCGTTCTTTGTAGTATTTCATCGCACCGTCATGCAACGGAGCGGACAAGGCATCCTTGATCATCTCGCTTTCTTTTAAATTAGCGAATGCCGGATGGAATTTCTTGAACGCATCGAAATTATCGAATACCGCTTTGACGACCTCGTACACGGTGTTTTCGGGCGCGTTTGATGAAGAGACAAATGTCGCACCCACGCCAAACGTTTTGATGTCGTCGGGGTTGCCACGGTACATCCCGCCCGGAATCGTCGCGTACCGGTAAAAAGCGTTGTCCGATACGAGCGTATCTATGACCTCGCCCGACACCTCAACCATGACGGCGTCACAAGTCGTCGTCGCTTCTTTGTTCAGTGCGGCGGGATTACCCACCAGCCAGAAGAATGCGTCGATCTTATTGTCACACAATGCCTGCGGCGTCTCCGCCGACTTGAGTTGCGCTGTGAGCTTCAGGTCATCGTTGGTATGGCCCATCGCCGCCCACATCACATTCCAGGTTGCTTCCGTACCGGAACCCGGATTACCGATATTGACGCGCTTACCCACGAGGTCACTCACGTGATTGATGCCGGAGTCTTTACGCGCGACGATGCTGACCGGTTCGGCGTGCACGGAGAATACCGCGCGCAACTCTTTAAAGGGTCCGGCTTCTTTAAATGAATCTTTACCAGAACCATTATAAGCATGATATTGCCAGTCCGATTGCGCGACTCCCATGTCGAGTTCGCCGGCCCGAATGGTGTTAATGTTATACACCGATCCACCCGTAGACTCGACGGAGCACCGTACTCCGTGTTCCTTACGGCGTTTGTTCACCAACCGGCAAATGGCACCGCCAGTGGGGTAATACACGCCGGTAACGCCACCGGTGCCGATGGTGATGAACGATTGCTCGGCCGCCGGTAATGTCGCGGACGAGGTGATTCCAACTACAAACGTAGCCGCGATAATAGCGGCGCTAAATCTGCTCTTTGATTGCATGAAAACTGCCCTCCAGTTTCTTCTTCGGGATTTAAACAAGCGACCGGGAAACGGATCAGCCTGGCCGACTGAGTCCCTATTCCGGCCCGCGGTTTTTCATCGTAGCACAATCGACGACGCACATGAATGCGCGATGGATTTGCACCTAGTATGATATAGCATGATGAATTTGCGGTGCAACTGAATATGATGCGAACTCCGAATAAACCGACGCCCCGTGACGCCCCGGAAAACCTCGATGAATTGCGGGCGCTATTGGCTGAAGTGCAATCCGGCACTGGCCCACTGCGACTCGGCGCTCGCTCGTTTCACACGCTGGCGGGCCTCGTGGATGCGCCACGCCAAGCGGCGGTATTTTCGATCTCCGAGCTCGCGAATGCTCTGGAGGTCAACCCGTCGACCCTAACCCGTCTCGCCAAACGACTCGGGTACCAGGGCTTTGGCGATTTACAGGGCGTATTCCGCCGGCACATTACCACCGGGTCCGATTTCTACAGCCGGCGCGCCGGTGAACTGCTGCGCAACGACGCTGTTGACAGCGAAAGCATTGCGCTGTTAAGCAAGATCGCCCAGGACGAAAGCGCCAATATCACCGCGATGATCGATAGTATCGATCCGAGCAAACTTGAAGCCACGGTACGCATGATTGCACAGAGCCGGGCCATTCGTGTGCACGGACTGCGCCAGTTCCATTCGATCGCATGCGGAATCGCGTACACATTGGGCATGATCCGCAATGACGTGGCGCTGCTGGGTGATCCCGGTCACGGTGTGGCCCATGCGCTCGCGCAACTTGAGGCCGGAGATGTGTTAATCGTGCTGGGATCTACCCCCTACACGCGCGCCACGGTCGATGCCTGCGAAATCGCTGCCGCCCACGGCATGCGCATCATCGCACTAACAGATTCGTACGCATCGCCGTTCGCGAAGTACGCCAAACAGGTGTTTATCACGCCTACCGGCGGCGTTTTTTTCGGGAATAGCACCGCCGCCTGCCTGATATTCGCGGAAGGCCTCATGGCGCTCGTCGCGCGGGCACTGGGCCAACACTCCGTACAGGCCCTAAAGCGGCGCGAAGCCTTAATCGATCAATTGGGCGTGGCGGTGCCGAGCCCGGACAAACCCAGCACCACATAAAGGCCGTATCATCGGCCGATGTGCGATCGCCACGCTAGTTTGGTGGAATTTGCCATTGATCGCTCACTCGCTATTATGGTGCGC
>CAXMMZ010000143.1:0-9282 GCA_964194565.1 Arenicellales bacterium | reverse complement strand
GATGAGCCATCGTCCTGCTCAGAGCGCAATAGTCGATCTGCGAGCCAGACCTGACCGATAATTTCACCCGCACTCAAATTGCGGTTGTAGCCCTGGCGCCCCGTTGCGCAGAAGCTGCAATTCAATGCGCACCCGGCCTGCGACGACACACATAACGTCCCGCGCCCGGGTTCCGGAATAAATACCGTCTCGATGCGGTTCTGATCATCCACCTGCAACAACCACTTCCGGGTGCCGTCGGCCGCGGTCTGATCGCCGACAATTTTCGGTCCGCGAATTTCGGCGATCTCGCCGAGTCGCCCGCGTAGGGACTTGCTAAGATTGGTCATCCCCGCAAAGTCCGAAACACCCTGTTGGTAGATCCACTTCAACAACTGGTTGGCGCGAAATTCGCGCTCGCCGAGTTCCGCCATCAAACCCAGCATCGACTCACGATCATAATCCATCAAATTGAGGAGGGGCTCAGACATTGATATAGAAGTTTTTACGCAGCGCTAGCGGGTACGCCACAGGACCTCGTCTGCCTGGAAAAAATACGCGATCTCGTTGTTGGCGGTATCGGGGCCGTCGGATCCGTGCACCGCATTTTCCTCGATCGACGTCGCGTAATCCGCGCGAATCGTCCCCGGCGCCGCATCGGCGGGATTCGTCGCACCCATGACTACACGGTGTTTGACAATCGCGTTCTCGCCTTCCAATACCTGCACCATCACCGGCCCTGATTGCATATACGCCACCAGATCCTTGAAAAACGGACGGTCTTTGTGCACCGCATAAAAACCTTCGGCCTGGGTCTGAGACAGATGCATCATCCGGGCCGCGACAATACGCAAACCCGCATTTTCCAACCGATCGTAAATCTTGCCAATTAGGTTACTGGCGACCGCTTCCGGTTTGATTATCGACAGGGTACGTTCTACAGCCATTGTGATCTCCAGCTTGCAGCTTCATTGAGGATTCGGTTTGCGACCGCGCGCGTTCACTGCGAACGGCTAACTGCCGCGTCGGATTCTAACGTCGCCGCTGGGGCCTATCCACTGAATTCTGACGAGTCGCGGGATAGCAACTCGCATCCCATCCCGAGCCGCGCCCTACCAGTACGGAGTCGCGCTGACCGATTAACGTTACGTCCACGAATGTACCAATCGGTGCCTCACTGGCCGGTATCAATACCGGTAGATAGTCGGCGCAACGGCCACGCCGATACCCCTGCGGCACTCCCTTGTCGCTTTCAACGAGGGCCTGGGCACGAGTACCAACCCGCGACAGATACAATTTTGTGCGGATTTGTGTACCCAGTGCACGGACCTGCGCAGCGCGGTCCTTGCGCACCGGCACCGGAACCTGCTTGGGAATCCGTGCCGCCGGGGTCCCGGGGCGTTCCGAATAACTGAACACGTGCGGAAACGCGATCTGTAGATCCCGTACCGCAGTGGTGGTATCGGCGAACTGCGCATCGGTCTCAGTCGGAAACCCCACCATCACGTCGGCGCTCAATACCAGATGCGGCAACGCGGCGCGCAATGCGCCGATCCGTTCGTATAGGGTTTCACGCGTATAGCGGCGCTTCATGCGCTTTAAAATCAAAGTGTTACTGCTTTGCATCGACAAATGGATATGCGGGCATATACGTTGCTCGGTTGCGAGCAGCGCGACGAGATTCGTATTCAAATGCACCGGATCGATGGAACTGAGACGTAAGCGAAATTCACCCGGTAGCGCGACCAGTTCGACCAATAGCTCGACCAATCCGTAGCGCGAGCCGAAGTCCGCACCATAGGCGCCAAGATCCACCCCACAAAGCACGATTTCGCGGTAGCCATTTTCAATTAACTGCTCGACCTGACGTCGCACCTGGGTCGGCGGCAACGAACGGCTCGGCCCTCGCGCAACATGGATAATACAAAACGTACAGCCTTGGTCGCATCCCTGCTGCACCTGAACGTAGGCGCGGGTGTGGCCTTCGTATCCGGCCAATAATTGATCGGGTAGGTGGATCGTGCCGTGCATGTCGCCCACCATCGTGAGCGGCAGTTCGCGGCTTTCCAACGCCGGCAAAAACGCAGCAACATTGAGCTTGCGATCATTTCCCAATACCAGATCCACGCCCGGAATTGCCGCGCAGGCCTCAGCGTCCATCTGTGCGTAACAGCCGGTCACGACCACCAATGCATCCGGGTTCTGACGCACGGCGCGGCGCACCTCCTGTCGAGATTGGCGATCGGCCTCACGTGTGACGGTGCAAGTATTGACGATATAGAGGTCGGCCGTGGTGCGCGCGTCCACCACCTGCCACTGCAACGATTGTAATGACTGCGCGATCAGTTCCGACTCGAACGCGTTGACCTTACAACCCAAGGTCGATACCGCCACTCGCTTGGTGGCAATGGACGAGGTGGGAATTGGCGGTGCCACCACCACCGACGACGCGGCGGGGTGTTTCATGCGTGTTGGACGCTAGCCGCGTGTCGGCACTCGGACAGTTGTGCCCACTCGGGCTCCTGGCTGCACACTCCCGAGCGTCAGCCGACGGCGAAACTCTCGCCGCAGCCGCACTCGGCACTCACGTTAGGATTATTGAACGCGAACGATTCAGACAGCCCGTCCTTGCGAAAATCGATCGTGGTTCCGTCTAAGTATGTGAGATTCTCAGCATCGACGATGATTTTCACACCGTAGCTCTCGAACACGCGGTCATTACTACCAATCTCATCGGTCAGGTCTACCACGTAGGCAAAACCCGAGCAGCCCGTAGTTTTCACGCCAAAGCGCAATCCGGCGCTGTCGGCATCGCGCGTGATGTACTTCTTTACCCGCTCGGCGGCGGCTTCAGTTAGGGAGACAGACATAGTATGCAGATTCGGTCCTACCGATTAATAGTCGGTGTAAATGGGGGCGCTTCGTCAAACTTCCAAGAGTTGATAAAGGCGAACCCGTAAGCCTCTGTAGAAACACGGATTTTCCTCTATTTACGCGTTCGTTTCAAGCTTCCGGCGGGCGGCGCCTTGCTTTGGCCGATTGGGTGGGCTCTGCACCCGCCAACATCAACTTGACGCAGTACTGGGTCGCGGCGTACGCGGGGTTGCTGTACGGCCGTTAGAATACCGCGCAGGATATTGATGTCCTCGGTGCTAAGTCGCGATCGCCGAAACAGCGCTTTGAGCCTACGCATGAGCTTGATCGGGGGCTTGGCGTTCAGAAAACCGATTTCGCCGAGCACGACCTCAAGATGTTCATAGAAATGTTGCACCTGCTCCGCGGTTGCCGATTCCGATACCGCGGCCAACTCCGTGACTCCCGCCACGGTGCCCGCCAAACGCAATTCGTAGGCCAGAATCAGTACCGCTGCCGCAAGATTCAGCGACGCAAATTCTGCCGCCACCGGCACACGGACTAGCATATCGCAACGATCAAGCTCGCCATTGCTGAGCCCACTGCTTTCCCTGCCGAACACGATCGCGACTTCGTGGCGAGTTGACTCGGCCGCGGCCTGGGCCATCGCCGCGCGCGGCGTCATTTCCGGCCAATCGATAGCGCGTTGGCGAGCGCTCGTGCCGACAACCCAGCGGCAGTCACCAATCGCATCATCGAGATGCGCGCAGACGGTCGCGTCATCGAGTACACTCGTGGCCGCCGCCGCTCGCGCGACGGCCTCCGGGCTGGGGTACTCTTTAGGCGCAACGAGATACAACTTGTGCAGCCCCATATTGCCCATGGCCCGTGCCACCGCACCAATATTACCGGGGTGCGACGGTTGTACGAGTACTATCCGAATACGGGATGAATCCATGTAAGTCTTCAGACGTGAGCGCCGCTCCCGCCGAGCCACGTTGGCGATCCCAAATTCTTTATTGGCAAATTCATTGAAAATATTACACCCATGGTCCGCCCCATGAAACATCCGGGCTAAAATACCTTATCCGCGCGAGTGCTCGGCCATTACGTTGGCCATGGCCACCCTCCACCCGACGCGGCGAGGACAATTGGCGGTGCTTGTAAAGCACAACCAAGCGACAATCCGAACCAATCGACTAAGACACACGACCGAATGAATAAATCGCCCAATACCAATCGCACTACGACCGTGACGCCACCTACACCGGTCCATTGCGCGCGCGCGGCCGCTTAAGCTGCCACCATGCATCCTCTGCTAACGACAGCGGTCAAAGCCGCACGCCGCGCCGGCCACATCATTGTACGGCATCTCGATCGCCTGGATCGCATCGAAGTGCAGACCAAGAGTCGCAACGACTTTGTGAGCGATGTCGATCACTTCGCTGAAGACGAAATCGTGCAGATAATCAGGGCCACATATCCGAATCATTCGATTCTGGCTGAAGAAAGCGGCCAGCAATGCGGAACTGAAGATTACGAATGGATCATCGATCCGCTCGACGGTACGACGAACTTCCTGCACGGGCATCCTCAGTTTTCGGTATCGATCGCGGTACGCCATCGCGATCATATCGAACACGGCGTGGTATTCGATCCGCTGCGAAATGAGCTGTTTACCGCGTCCCGTGGCAGCGGCGCACACCTGAACGACCGCCGAATTCGGGTAAGCCGTGTTCACCGCTTGCGGGACGCACTGTTGGGCACGGGGTTCCCTTATAAAACGCTTGAACACCTCGATGCGTGGATGGCCACTTTCCAATCGCTGCTGACCCGCACCAGCGGCATCCGGCGTGCCGGCTCGGCGGCGCTCGATCTCGCCTATGTCGCGACAGGTCGTTTCGATGGCTTTTGGGAGATGGATTTACGTGAGTGGGATGTTGCCGCGGGATGTTTGCTCGTGGAAGAATCCGGAGGTCTGGTCGGCGATCTAAGCGGCGGTCAGAAACACCTCGCCAGCGGCCATATCCTCGCCGCCAACGCGGCCCTGTTCGGGGATATGCTGGAAATTATCCGCGCCCGGATCGAGTCCCACGCCCGCCGCACACACGGCGAGTCTTAAGTGCACGCTGCCCCGCGGCAACCGTTGTCGCGAACGCCGTGGCTTCGGCATAGACACCGATGAGTAAGCCCGCCCCGGAACACACGCCAATGATGCAGCAGTACCTGCGCATCAAGGCGGAGTATCCCGATACGCTGGTGTTTTATCGTATGGGTGATTTCTACGAATTATTCTACGACGACGCGAAACGCGCTGCGGAATTATTAGACATTACCTTGACCGCGCGTGGGCAATCGGCGGGCGAGCCGATTCCGATGGCGGGCATTCCACACCATAGCGCCGATCAGTACCTCGCAAAATTGCTCAAACAGCGCACGGCGGTGGCGATCTGCGAACAAATCGGCGACCCGAGAACCGCTAAAGGCCCGGTCGAGCGTAAAGTAGTTCGGGTCGTTACGCCCGGCACGTTAACCGAAGAGACGTTGCTCGACGAGCGCCGCAGTAACTGGCTCGCCGCGTTTTTCGCGACCGTCGATGGGTTTGGATTGGCCGCGTTGGAATTGTCGTCCGGCCGGTTTACGGCCAAACAAGTCGCGACACTGGAATTGTTGAACGCGGAGCTCGAGCGCCTCGATCCGGCCGAGACGCTTGCCGACGAAACCGCCGACTCATCGCTGCATGAACTGCAACGATGCTATCACGCTAAACCCGTGCCATCGTGGTTTTTTGATTTCGACCGTGCCTATCGTCTATTAGTAGATGCGTTCGGCACCCACGATTTGTCGGCATTCGGTTGCGATCCGTACCCTCTCGCCGTGGCCGCCGCCGGTTGCCTGTTGCAGTACGCGCAGGACGTGCACCGTGGAGCGTTACCCCACATTAGCGGTATTCAGATCGAACACAAAGATGACCACCTGCTGATTGACGCAGCCAGTCGCCGGCATTTAGAAATTGAATCGAATCTCAGCGGCGACACGCGCTATTCGTTGATAAAGCTGATGGATCGATGCGCCACTGCGATGGGCGGCCGGCTGCTGCGTAGCTGGTTCCACGGTCCGGTCCGCGACCGCACAGTATTGCGTTACCGGCACCACGCCGTTGCCACGCTGTTACACGGCAATCACTTGAAAAACATTCACCAACCGCTACGCCGCATCGGTGACTTGGAGCGGGTGGTATCGCGTATCGCGTTGCAGACCGCGCGTCCCAACGATCTGGTCAAGCTTAATGACGCATTAACGCAGCTTCCGGAAATGCATGGCCTCGTGAGCGGGCTCGATTCACCACGACTCGCCGCACTGGCCCGCGATTTTGTGCCGTTGCCCGAGTTGGACACCGAGTTGCATGCGGCTCTTGCCGATCAGCCAGCCGCGCAATTGCGTGACGGCGGCGTCATTCGCGACGGTTACGACGATGAACTGGACGAACTGCGCGTGCTGCGCCGCGATGCTGGCGATTATTTGGTCGCCCTGGAATCCCGCGAGCTGGCGCGCAGCGGCATCAAAACGATGCGGGTCAAATACAATCGCGTGCACGGCTACTATTTAGAGGTACCGCGTAGCCAATCCGATCGTGTTCCGGACGACTACATACGACGCCAAACTTTAAAAAACGCCGAACGCTACACGACACCAGAATTAAAACAACTTGAAGGTCGAATCCTCGGCGCCAAAGAAAAAGCATTAGAACGAGAACGCTGGTTGTACGAACAACTGTTGGATCGCATCGGCAAACACGTGGAGCCATTACATCGCTGCGCACGCGCGTTGTCAGAGCTCGATGTACTAAATAACTTCGCAGAACGCGCACAAAGTTTGGATCTAACCGAACCGGAATTTAGCGATGCCGACGCGATCTCGATTGAAGCCGGGCGCCACCCTGTGGTGGAGGCGACTTTCGACCGGGCTTTCATCGCCAATGATTTCGCGTTGAACGCAGAGCAGCGCACATTATTGATTACCGGCCCCAACATGGGCGGCAAGAGCACCTATATGCGCCAAGTCGCGTTGATCGTACTGCTGGCCCACACCGGCAGCTATGTTCCCGCCAACTCGGCCCGCATCGGCCAGGTTGACCGCATCTTTACGCGCATCGGCGCGGCCGACGATCTGGCCACCGGCCGTTCCACGTTTATGGTGGAAATGACCGAAATGGCTTACATATTGCGCAACGCCACGCGGCATAGTCTGGTGTTGGTAGACGAGATCGGACGTGGCACCAGCACCTTTGACGGCTTAGCGTTGGCTTGGGCGTGCGCGCAGCAATTAGCGTCTAGGATCGAGTGCTATACGTTATTCTCGACGCACTATTTTGAATTGACGAGCCTTGCCGAGCAGCTGCCCGCCGCCCAAAACGTGCACGTCGATGCGGTCGAACACGGCAGCGGCATCGTATTCTTATATGCCGTCAAAGCGGGTGCCGCAAACCGTAGTTACGGCTTGCAAGTCGCGCGTCTCGCGGGCGTACCCGAGACGGTAATTAGCAACGCACAACACAAACTGGCCGAGCTCGAGTCGCATTACCACGATGCCGCCAACGGTGGCGATCAGCTTACCCTATTTACTGCGCCCACCCCGACCGTCAGCCAAGAATTGGAAACATTCTTGCGTGACTTAGACCCCGACGTCACAACCCCTCAACAAGCGCTGCAGTTGCTGTATAAATTGAAAAGCCTACATAGTACATAGGGGTTTGTATTAGAACGCGGCCTGACGTATTGAACTATTCACTCGATTCGTCCGGCGCGACCGCGCGTTTGCCATGCAATGCGAACAATCGTTGATCGTAACTCCCGGAGCGACCAAGCAGGTGGAGTGGCGTGATGCGATGCACCGAATGATTTTCGGTCACCAGCGATAGTGTTTGCCCTTCGCTAAAGCGCGCGCGTGGTAAGATAATGGACTCGGGCCGACGTAGAGATTCCTTGGCTGGCAAAAACAATGCCGGGGAAAACGACGTGGATTCAGACTTGCTGTTGCCGGATTCTTTCACCAATACCGACCTGACTTCCGGAGCCAAAAACTGTACACCCAAATACATCACTCGGTTGGTTTCGCTGCACCAACGCACAACACCGATCTGCCAATGTTCTCCTAGCGGATATTTGACGCCTAGGACTTCTCCGGTACGGATCTCGAGTTTAGACTCGGACTCGAGCCGCAGGCACAACCCGGCCGCGCTTTCATTTACAGTGCGGCAGACTTGCAAGGTTGGACCCATTTCCTCGTCCATGACCGAGCTGCGATTCGCGACCTGAGCGATTGAATACGGCGCAGTTTCGCTTTTGGCCGACGCCGACTGTCGCCGCCCCGGCGTGCCGATGTCAACGACTTCGGCAAACCGTTTCTTGCGGCTGGCGTGATAATGCACGGACCGAATCCCTGCACAGACGATAACGTCCGATGCATCCTCGGTGCGTTTGAATTGCCGGTGCGTCATCTTTCCGGACCAGACGTTCGATACCCGCCGCAATAGATCGAGGTCGAGTTCGGTGTCGGCAGCGTCATTGCCGTTGGCGATCATCGTCGCCATCGTACGTTGGTGGACTTCGCGCAGCAGTGATAACGCATTGAGTACACGTATCCTGCCCAAGTCCTCCTCGTCCGGCACGTCCTTTTTATGCATTGATGTCGGCGGCACATCGGAGCCCAGATCTACGATAAACCGACCCACCGTGTCATCACCGACGTCATGGCCGTCGCCCAACTCGGCGTAACTAAAACAATCCCCCAACAAACGCTGTAACCGCGTGCAGTCGCCTTGTAGCAACCCGTAGGGGTTACAGGCCGCAATCAGTAACGCTTCTAAATAACTGTCGTTGATTGTCGGCGCCGGCTGCTGTGCCGAGCCGCCGGGCACTGGCCGTTTGCGGAGCCCTTCGGCCTCCGCGAACCGATACAGCTCGTGAATCTCGTGCCACCGCCCCCGCGGCACCGTGGTGTAGCCAATATAGGCATTGAAGAAACCACGACTCAAGAAACTGACCGCGCGTTGAATCGAGACGATCAGATCGGCCTGCCGGCTTTTGGTGCGCTTCGCGCTACCGATCTTTACCGCCACAAGCTTATAACCGTTGGCCATTTCCTCGAGCAACGCGTCCGCTAGCACCACGTGCCGAAAATGTCGATCCGACAGCGGGTGCGGCGCAGTCTGGAGGCCTTGCTGGAGCGCCGCCACGATTTCCATGACCGGACCGCGAAACGTCTCTACGATTTGCAACCGATTTTCCGGTTCCAGGTTGATTCGATTCTGGGTAAACAACGTTTGGTGAATCTGTTCCGCCGCTTTGCTGGGCCTCGCCTGACCCACCGATTGCAGCCAAGACTCCACCCGCCGCGCCCGAATCTCGAGTTGGCTGGTCCCGTCCGACCGGGTCTTCGGAACCGGTA
>CAXMMZ010000142.1:0-2371 GCA_964194565.1 Arenicellales bacterium | reverse complement strand
CGTATCGGCAAGGTTTAACGACAAGCACTAAGGTATCCGCGTTATGTGCGTGCACATAACGCGGATGGTGGTGACGGCGCTATGCGTAGACGAGGACGCCGGTCCCTATGAATAACGCGGTAACTGCAGCCAGTTGAAGATATGTCATGCGTTCTTTCAGGACCAACCAAGCCAGTAGGATAGTGACCGCAGCGAATTCCGAAGAGAGCACAGCCGTAATTTCCGGATGAAGTCCGGTGCTTCCGACAAATAGACATACCAAACCCAACGCGTTCAATATCCCTTGTGCGATCAGGATTAGCGCCCATTTTCCGGTAATACTACGAAAATTGATATGCGGAAACCGAAACAATAACAACATCGCCACCGCAACAATATGACCCCACCCTAACGTCTCGATCGCACCGAAAACGAGAGTGGCCTTTTGCCCGGTAATCACCATGAGCGCATACACGAAGCTCGCCGCCATCGATATCGCAATGGTTTTGCGCAATTGTTGGCTATCGCCACGGATCGTAACTCCGGATGCCGCCGGCTGCACCACCATGACGATGACGACGATGCTGAAAATGACTACGAAGGCGGCCAACGACTGAATCGCCGATAACCGCGCCCCCATCAGGTAAGCCGCTAACAGTACGAATACGGGGTGGGCGGCAACGATCGGCGCAACGAGGTTGATCGGCCCGCGCGCGAGACTTAAGTAGAGCAGCAGCAATGCGCCCGCCAACGCGGCGCCATGTAGAACCAATACGAACAACTCACCGGTCGTCCGGGAGCCGTCGATCCCCGGGATTCCGAATAATGGCAACAAGATAAGTAGAGTCACCGAGAACGTGCCAAACAGCGCACAATCGTGACCCAATTCGCGGCTGCTGAATCGAGCAATAAAGTCCGCAGCACCGAACGTGATAGCGCTCAATAATCCCCATATCGCGGGCGTCAAGGCGTAACTGTGTAATTCAGTAACCATGTCGGCAACTGGAATCCGTGGGCAGCTTTAGGCCATCATCGGCGGCACCCCATCGATCAGAGTTCAACATACACGGTACATCCTTATATACTCGCCGATATACGCATGCGACATGGCCGTTGCGATGAACAACATTTGTAATCGCAGCAGTTCAACGTTGTCCGAATCGACCTACCCTTGATATGCCAGAACAACAATTAGATCAGGACAAAATATGCGCTCAAAACTGCCACTGACGACGGAAAACCTCGCGAAAATCGCATGCCTCTACTCCGGTATCACGTTCGGTGTCTACTGGATTCCGCTACGCGCACTGGGAGAGGCAGGGTTCACAGGTTCCTGGGCCGTTTTGCTTTTCAATCTCTCGGCACTATGCATTGTATCGCCAGTATTGTTCGTACGCTGGCGATATTTCATCACCGGTCGTTTCCGATTTCATATGTGCGCCATTTTTTGCGGGTTGGCATTCGCTCTTTATGCCGGCGCATTTATGTATACCGAGGTGGTACGCGTGCTCATTATGTTTTATCTGATGCCGATTTGGGGTTTCCTGCTCGGACGAGTAGTTATCGGCGAAAAGATTACACCAATTCGATGGGGCTCGATGGCCTTTGGCCTTGCCGGGCTATTCGTGATCTGTGGCAGCAATTCCGGACTTGTCATTCCAAACAACCCAGGCGACTGGATGGCGTTGGCAGCCGGCGTACTGTGGGCTGCGGGCTCGATGATGTTACTGACCAATCGAGATGATACGGTCAATTATACGATCGGCTTTTTATTCTGGGCCACAGTGGGTTCAATTCTGATGGCCATGTTGGCTACCGATTTTGGGCTCATGACCGCACCAAATTGGGCCGGCCTTGGCGACGTATTATATTGGCTCGTCCCGCTTGCGGTGTTGCTTATTATACCGTCGGCACTGGCGACGATTTACGGCGCCACCAAACTGAACCCGGGCGTGGTTGGATTGTTCTTTATGACGGAAATAAGTGTGGGCACCGTCACCGCGGCGATATTTGCGGGCGAGCCGTTCGGACTCCGAGAAATCATCGGCGTCGCCCTCGTCACGCTCGCCGGAGTGGTTGAAACGCTTTACCAGCTTTATCGGCAAAGGGCCGCAGTCCAAAGGTAACACTGGTGTACTGGTGCCCCGCGCGAATCCGTCGAATCGTTACAATCACAGCCTATCGAGCCGCGTGAATATCAATGAGGATATTGGCTCGCCGCGCTTCTGATCACAAACCTATCTTGATGGGCCGATCCGAAGTTTGGTAGTTCTGTCAAATTACGATTTTATAGAACTGCATTCCAGGAAGATTCTTTTATCGCAACGCTCGCATATTGTTTTATCCAGTTTATTGAATATGCTATTGATTGCGTCACTCTTGGAATCGTACA
>CAXMMZ010000141.1:0-6422 GCA_964194565.1 Arenicellales bacterium | reverse complement strand
AATTCGGCGACCGATATGCGCAGTCATTTGTGTGGCGTCATCACCGACGCTGAATTGGGCGCGACGGTCACGTTATGCGGTTGGGTACAGACTCGGCGCGATCACGGCGGTGTTATCTTTATCGACTTGCGCGACCGCAGTGGGGTCGTACAAGTCGTCGTCGATCCGGATACGCCGGACGCGTTTGCGTTGGCGGAGACGGTGCGTAGCGAATACGTGCTACGGGTAACGGGCACGATACGACGCCGGCCCGAGGGTACGGTGAATCCCGAGTTGCCGACCGGGCAGGTGGAAGTGTTGGTGGCGCAAATTGAAATACTAAACCGTGCCGACACGTTGCCGTTTCAACTCGATGAGGCGGATGTCAATGAAGCCGCGCGCCTCAAACATCGCTATATCGACTTGCGCGGTGCGCAAATGCAACATCGTCTGCGCTTTCGACACCGCGTCGTGCAATTTCTGCGTCGCTTTCTCGACCGCCACGAGTTTGTGGACATCGAGACGCCGGTGCTGACGCGGTCGACACCGGAAGGTGCACGCGATTACCTCGTTCCGAGCCGGACCCACGCCGGGCAGTTCTTTGCGTTGCCGCAATCACCGCAGTTATTTAAACAGTTACTCATGGTGGCGGGCTTTGAACGCTACTATCAAATTGCGCGATGTTTCCGCGACGAGGATTTACGCGCCGACCGCCAGCCCGAATTTACCCAACTCGATGTGGAGATGTCGTTCGTCGAGGAGTGCGATGTGATGGATCTTATGGAATCTATGATCCGAGATCTGTTTGCGGGCATCATGGAGGTGGAGTTACCGGATCCGTTTCCACGCATGACGTATGCCGAGGTGGTATCACGTTATGGCAGCGATCGACCGGACCTGCGTATCGATTTGACCCTGATCGATGTCGGCGACCTTATGCAGGACGTCGAGTTTAAAGTGTTCTCAGGCCCTGCCAAGCAAGCCGACGGCCGGGTCGCGATGTTGCACGTCAAGGCTGGCAATCGTTTAAGCCGTCAGCAAATCGATTCCTATACGGAATTCGTCAAGCAGTTCGGCGCGAAAGGGTTAGCCTACATCAAAGTCAACGATGCCAGGGCCGGTCGCGACGGATTGCAGTCGCCAATTCTTAAGTTCTTACCGGACGACGTGGTCAGTGCGTTACTGGCACGTAGCGGGGCCGTATCCGGCGACCTGTTATTTTTTGGTGCCGACTCGGCGCGCATCGTCAATGACGCATTGGGTGCACTGCGTTTACGCCTCGGCCATGACCTCGGGATGGTGGATGATTCCTGGCAGCCGCTTTGGGTCGTGGAGTTTCCGTTGGTCGAATACGACGCGGATGCGCAACGCTGGCAGGCTTTGCACCATCCTTTTACGGCGCCCAATCCGGCCGATCTCGGCAAGTTGGGGACGGCGCCCGATAGCGTGCGTTCGCGGGCTTACGATTTGGTATTAAATGGCACCGAATTAGGCGGCGGCTCAATCCGTATCCATAAATCCGACATCCAGCGCCGGGTATTCGATGTGCTCGGAATCGGCGCCGAGGAAGCCGAAGCCAAGTTCGGATTCCTACTTAACGCATTACGTTTCGGGGCACCACCACACGGCGGAATTGCGTTCGGGGTGGATCGCCTCGTGGCGATGCTCAGCGGCAGCGATTCGATTCGCGACGTGATTGCATTTCCTAAAACTCAGCGCGCATCCTGTCTGCTCACCGAGGCGCCGAGCAGCGTCGACGATACGCAGTTGCGTGAGTTGGGCATACGTCTGCGCAAGTCTGCCAGTGTTCCCGTGCAAGACCCCTAGCTAGTCGTTCCTGAACAACGCGGGCCGTCGGCGGCGTTGCCTACAGGGATGTAGGTAATGAGCGCGAGCAAGGACGCGGTAGCGTTGCCTACAGGGATGTAGGTAATGAGCGCGAGCACGCCTACGGGTGTGAATTTGTGCATAAATTATACTGATTCAATGAATCACGTTTTTTTTGGGGCGGACTAGTCACATCGTGCCCGCGGTGGAGCCCGCACGTGTCTATAAACGCCCTGAATCGGTGTTGGTCGTCGTGCATACCATCGGCGGCGATGTATTGCTGCTGCACCGGGTCAAACCCTCGTCGTTTTGGCAATCGGTCACCGGAAGTCTGCGTTGGGAAGAGACCGATCCGGCGACGGCAGCGCAGCGTGAGGTGCGTGAGGAAACCGGTATCCACGATATGGGTGTGTGGCACGATTGGCAACGTACAATGCAATTTGACATACCGTCCGCGTGGCGTTCGCGCTACGCACCCGGCGTAACCTGCAACCTCGAGCACATGTTTTCGTTGGCGCTGCCTGAAATTTGCCGCGTAACGATCGACTCCGGCGAGCATTCGAGCTATGAATGGGTGGATTTCGATACCGCCCTTAAACGTGCTTGGTCTTGGACCAACCGCGAGGCTCTGGAATTCGTACGTAAGCAGCTCGCCGAACCGTAGGGGATGGATAGGGTACACGCGAAATTCGCCGATCGGTCGAATCCGCACCGGATAAATCTTAAAGAGGCCCGGTCAATTAGTTCACCGCGTAACCGGTTTAACGTTTGAGAAGATTCTTGATTCGTCATCCGCCTTGGTGAATTTTCTGGGCTAGGCGAGCAGTGAAACCGGGCCGGCTATACAAAATCTGAGTGGGGGTCGCGTGCTAGTTAACGACCGTCTGCGGTGAGTTCGCAATTGCGCTCCTCGCCGGTAGTGCCGAATCGACCGTGATCTTCGGATTTATCGTGAAATAATTCCGTTAACAGTGCCTGATCGGTTGGGAGCAGGCGCAAGCGGTGGTAAAATCCGCCGGCAATTCAATAGGTAATTCGATTTTCTTCAGCCCCTCTCTATGGCCGGACACAGTAAGTGGGCAAATATTCGGTTTCGCAAGGCGGCACAAGACGCCAAGCGCGGTAAATTGTTCACCAAACTGATTCGGGAAATCACGATATCAGCCCGCAGCGGCGGCGGCGATCCGGCCAGCAATCCGCGGCTCCGCGCTGCGATCGACAAAGCGCTAGCCGGGAACATGACCCGCGATACCGTCGACCGTGCGGTAAAGCGTGGCACCGGTGAGCTGGATGGTGTCAATTACGAAGAAGTCAGCTATGAAGGCTATGCCTCGGGGGGCGCGGCGGTGTTGGTGGAGTGCACGACGGACAATCGCAACCGGACCGTCGGTGAAGTGCGTCATGTATTCTCGAAACACGGCGGTAATCTTGGCACCGACGGCTCCGTTGCGTATCTGTTTAATACAGTCGGGGTGCTGAACTTCGCGCCGGGCGGTGATGAGGATCGTATTATGGACATCGCGGTCGGCGCCGGTGCTGAGGACATGCAAGTCGCCGACGACGGCATGATCGATGTCATCACCTCGCCCGAGCACTTTCAAAATGTCCAAGAGGCGCTAGCGGCCGCCGGATTTGTTGCTGACGAGAGCGGTGTTACCCGGCGCCCGACCACCGATTCGGAGCTCGACGAGGAAACTGCCGAGAAGGTATTGCGTCTGTTGGGCGCACTCGAAGAACTGGATGACGTGCACGACATCTACACCAACGCGAGTTTTCCCAACAGTATTGCCGCGGCCGATCAGCATGCTTGAGAAATGCCGCGCATGTCCGTATCGCGGACCGTGCGCCTGATGGCGCAAGCGACTGGCAGCTAGCCCGGATATTTCATGAAGGCGGACGATGTACGATAAACCTTATCAAGATTTCAACCGGTCACGCTGTGTATTAGCGTACCGGGCCTGCGCACAGTTTGCCCGGTTCGGATTCAGGAGAAATCGGGCGTCGTATTCGGCACGATCCTGCTTGATCCATAGCTACGGCTATGCATCGGTGCACGATCGTACCGACTATTTAGCCCGATTTCCCGCCAAGTCCGAACCCTTCACGAATTATCCGGGCTAGTGCGCATTCTCGGCATTGATCCTGGTTCTCGTGTCACCGGTTTTGGCGTGGTAGAGGCGCAGCGCAACAATCTGCGTTACATCGACAGCGGTTGTATCCGTACGCCCGACGGACCCCTGGCGGGGCGCTTGAAGACGATATTTGACGGCATCGAAGCACAGATTAACCGCCATCTGCCCGATACCGTCGCGGTGGAGCGGGTGTTTCTCGCACGAAATCCGGAATCGGCGCTGATTCTCGGTCACGCGCGCGGCAGCGCGATCTGCGCAGCGGCGAATTGCGGCATGCCCGTCGTCGAGTACAGCGCGCTGCAAATTAAGCAAGCCGTCGTGGGCCGTGGTCGTGCCGGCAAGGAACAAGTGCAGCACATGGTCCGTGCCCTACTCGGGCTAGGCGCGCTGCCGCCGAGCGACGCGGCCGATGCGCTCGCATGCGCGATTTGTCATATCAACACCGCCAGTGTTGAGCAAAAAATTCAGGCACAGGCGTAAATGATCGGTTTAATCCGCGGCCAATTGTTGCTTAAGAAACCACCGAGTCTCGTGGTGGACGTGAACGGTGTCGGTTACGAGCTCGAAGCGCCGATGTCGACGTTTTACGATTTGCCCGAAGTCGGTGTAGCCGTCACATTGCATACGCATTTCGTAGTCCGTGAGGACGCCCAGTTGCTTTACGGTTTCACCCGGATTGCACAGCGCGATTTGTTCCGTAGCTTGTTGCGCGTGAACGGGGTCGGCCCTCGCGTCGGTTTGGCTGTGTTGTCGGGAATGACCGCGGAAGAGTTTTTTCAGTGTATTAGCGACGACGACGCCACAATGTTGACGCGGGTTCCGGGCATCGGTCGCAAAACGGCCGAGCGACTGATCGTGGAGCTGCGCGATAAGGTCGCATCAGTCGATAATAACGCACCGATTGGAGGTTCGACCGGTGCATCGAATACGGCGTCGCCGATACGCGACGCGGTCAGTGCGTTGGTGGCACTGGGCTATCGACCGGCCGACGCGACCCGTGCGATCCGCGTGTTTGAAGGCCAAGACATGGACTGCGAACAGATGATACGCGAAGCCTTACGCGGTATGGCGACCCGATGAGCGATAGCGAACGTTTGGTGACTTCATTGGCCGGCGCCGACGCGGCGGAGCAAGAATTCGATCGCAGTTTGCGCCCGACACAGCTCGACGATTTCGTCGGCCAACCCAAGACCCGCGAGCAGCTCGGTATTTTTATCGACGCAGCGCGGCGCCGTGGCGAAGCGCTCGATCACGTTTTGGTGTTCGGCCCGCCGGGCTTAGGCAAGACCACGCTTGCGCATATTGTTGCCAATGAATTGGGCGTGAACCTGCGCCAAACGTCCGGGCCAGTGCTAGAGCGCGCGGGCGATCTGGCCGCGTTACTGACTAATCTTGAAGCCAACGATGTGTTGTTCGTCGATGAGATTCACCGTCTGAGTCCGGTGGTGGAAGAGGTGTTGTATCCTGCGCTGGAGGACTATCAGCTCGATATCATGATAGGCGAGGGGCCTGCGGCGCGCTCCATCAGACTCAATCTACCGCCATTTACTCTGGTCGGCGCGACAACCCGCGCGGGATTGTTGACGTCGCCATTGCGCGATCGGTTCGGTATCGTGCAGCGTCTCGAATTCTACAGCAGCGGCGATTTAGCCCGGATCATCGCGCGTTCCGCCGAAATTCTCGGGGTGCCGGCGGAGACCGACGGCATCGACGCTGTGGCGCGCCGGTCCCGCGGCACACCTCGCATCGCGAACCGCCTGTTGCGCCGGGTACGGGATTTCGCCGAGGTGCGCGGGGACGGAGTCATCACGCTGGACATCGCGACGCGCGCGATGGATTTACTGGAAGTCGACGAGCACGGATTGGATCAGCTCGATCGCGATCTGGTGCTGTCAATAATCGAGAAGTTCGACGGCGGCCCGGTCGGGATCGACAATCTTGCCGCCGCGGTAGGCGAGGAGCGCGGCACGATCGAGGATGTGATCGAACCCTATCTGATCCAACAGGGTTTTATGATGCGTTCGCCCCGCGGCCGTGTCGCCACCAAAAAAGCGTACCGGCACTTTGGTTTGAAACCCCCGGCGCCTGCGGCCGCGCCGCAACATGGATTGTTCGACGAAACATGAGCGTGTCTGCTAATCGCGCCGATACGCCGCCGTTTGTCGGGAATTCCGCTTTGGCTGTCGCGTTCAGGCTTCCGGTGCGAATCTATTACGAGGATACAGACGCAGGTGGCATTGTATACTACGCAAACTATCTGCGCTTTATGGAGCGCGCGCGTACCGAATGGCTACGGCATCTGGGGTGTGAGATCGATCATTTGGCCGATGGCGACGGCATAATGTTCGCGGTGCGCTCCGTCAATATCGATTATTTTCGCCCCGCGCGGCTCAATGACTATCTCGATGTTACCGTCCAGCTAAAACAATCCGGTGGAGCCAGTTTGCGTCTGTGGCAGGAGGTTCTGAGAGGTTCAGAACGATT